>JAGQUL010000206.1 GCA_020438525.1 Thermoleophilia bacterium
GGCGTGGGTCACATCGTGATAGCCGACTGGCGGCGGTTCCGCTGGCTGGGGGGCACGATTCGATGTTGCTCTCAGCCCTCCCCACACTCATTCACGCCTGCCGGCGACTATATGAGCGATATTTTGAGCGGCCGTCTCTGGATCTTCATGCTCCCACACGCGGACAACCAACCAACCATCGGCGCGAAGTAGCTCGTCGCTCTCGCGATCGCGCTCCTGGTTTCGTCGTAACTTCTCTCGCCAGTACGCCTCGTTCGCGCGGGGCCTGGTTCCGTGCACAGGGCAATTGTGCCAGAAGCAACCATCAACGAATACCGCCACACGAGCGGGCCCAAATACGATGTCAACTTTGCGCCGGCGATCTTCAAGCAACGATCGGTCCACGCGAAATCGCAGACCGAGGCGATGAAGTGCCGAACGAACTGCCAGTTCAGGCTTCGTGTCACGACGTGGAACTCGTGACATACGCCGAGAGACGACCTCCGACGTCGGCACGATTCCGGCAGCTAGCACAGAGACCCGTGAACGCGAACTCATCTCATCAACTTAGCAGATGTTCACGGTATCACGACCTGTACCCATTGGTCACTGAACCCGATACCAAGCAGGATGCTATCGGGGTCGAGCTTCGGCGGTTCCTGAATACGGAACACCACGGCATTCTCGGGTATGCGTTCAATTATCGTGAACTGCGAGCCGTGCGGCTGCCACGTGAAGCGGTGTTCACCGGTCTCACCGTGGTGACCCTCGAGATTCCCACGACGATTCCAGCTCCATCTGTAAAGGTCCGGATCGAAGCGAAGCGTTTCGTGCTCAAAGACGGCAAACTGATTGTGCTCCTTCGACTTGACCAACACGACTACTCGCACGTGCGCAAAACGCGCACGGACGCTGTCAACACGTGCGTTCCAAATCTTGAGGACCTGTCGGCCGACGTCGCCCGGCGCCATTGCCTTCACATCGTTCGTCCCGTATGAAAACGCAGGACTGTTCCGACCAGAGATGAGACGAATGCGGGCGCCAGGCGCCGTTGCCCCTTTGACGGTCTTGGCACCCCAACAGCAGTTGCTCAGGACGATGTCGTCAAGGCCGATATTGGAAGGCTTCCAGGTCGCCCCGATTGCGTGGGCGAAGATCTCCTCCCACTGGTCGCCGGTAACGCTTGGCGAGCTTTGCGTCGCGAACAACGCAATCAGTCGGCCGCCGACTCTTGTAGTGAATCCGCGTGGAAATGCGCCCAGTTTGTACGGCGGCGGAATCTTGTCTGCGGATCGGAGCTTCGGCTCGTCATCGGTCATGTACCGACAAGTACCCCAGACTCCAGGGACGCATGCACCGGCTGAGCATTCCATCCCAATGCCCGAGCCATCTGTTCCGCTACGGCACGAATTACTGGCACCGCGACGCTATTTCCGCACTGCTTCCTGATCTGCGCCACGCTGGTTACGTCGTAGCGATACGAGTCTGGAAATCCTTGTAGGCGCAGCATCTCACGTGGGGTGAGGCGGCGAATCCCGTTCACGAGCAGGTAATTGTATGAGGCCCCAGCTCGAAGCGCACAGGAATACGGCAGCGGCGAGATGTTGCCGCTCTTGTTCTCGTGCCAAATCGATGGCACCGGCGGCTCAACTCGAAGCCTGCCTTGAACACTTTCACGAACAGCACCCGAAGCAAAAAACGACGGCGCAACATCGTCATCGTTCTCAAGAATGGCATCGAGCGGCGTCATTTCCACACCGCCCGATGGGAATACAAATGGCTCTGATAGCGGTATATCTCGTCGAAAGCCAACGAGGAATATCCTCTCGCGCTTCTGCGGCACTCCAAACTCGAGCGCATTCAGAACCTGGACGTGCACGTCGTATCCGGCGAGATCAAGCTTCTCAAGGATTACTTCAAGGGTGCGCCCACCATCATGGCCGCGCAACTGCTTAACGTTTTCGAGCAGAAAGGCAGCCGGCTGCTTGGCATGCAAAATCTTCTCGATGCTGAAGAACAGGGTGCCACGCGTGTCTGCGAAACCCTTTCCGTCGCCAATGATGCTAAATGGCTGGCATGGAAACCCCGCCAGCAACACGTCGTGGTCGGGTATCTCGTGCGGAGCAATTCTCGTGATGTCGCCGTGGGGGCGCATACCGAAGTTCGCCTCATAGACATCCTGGGCAGCGGTATCCCACTCCGAGGCGAACACAGTTCGCGCACCAATCGACTCGAATCCGAGTCGTATTCCGCCGATGCCAGCGAACAAGTCGATCGACCGAATGGGGGGTGACGCCTGCATGGGAACAACATTACCGGTCCATCCGGACGCAAGTCACGCAATGATCAGCTTCAGCCGCCAAGTTGATCCGAACCGACTTGGGAGCCGAAGCCTGGAAGCAGCCGCAAAGCTCGTCGACAAGAGCCGCGTGATGATGCATCGTCCAATGATCCTCGCGCATGCCCTGCGCTTGGAACGGGCCACACCGTCGGGAGGCGACAAGTCCAAACGAGCCGATTTACGCACGAAGGCTCAGAGCAAAGCCGAGCGCACTGTAGCGGGTGCATATACGTCATCGGACAGCTATCGAAAGAGTCTCTGGAACTCAGCGATTCCATCGGAGCAATACGACGAGCTCGTCCAACTCAACCGGAACGGGGCAGTGGAGTGGGCAATAGCCGCTCGAATCGTACGACGCTTGGAGGCCGGGGAGCGAAGGATGAACAAGCTCCACGACTCTTCCTCAAGGGCTCAGCTCAGAGCACAGGTTGAGGACTTGCTCACCCGACATCGCAGCTTGCTTGCAGGAGTGATCGGAGAAGTCATCGCGATCGCATCACTCGAGACAATACTCGGAAAACGAGTTCGATATTCGACCCGCGTCGTTGCTCGTAACACCGACATTCGAGACTTGGCCACGACTCTCGCCAATCTCGGAGGAAGATTGAAGGGAAACGTCTCGGCGATAGGCGCGGCCGCCGCGGCCGATGGCGGAATTGATGGCTGGTCCCGTATGGGCTGGTCGCTGCAAGTGAAGAACGTCGCGCTTACAGTAGCGGAATGCCAAGTCATGCACGCGCGACTTGGATGCCCGCCTCTGCTGATTGTTTGCAGCAGCCGCCGCGGCAGTGGCTTTCATATGGCAGAAGAGCCCTTTATTGTCCAAACATTCGACCAACTACTTGAACTCGCACTTAGCGCGGCAAGCCATCGCATATTGAGAGACGAAATCTGGAAGCGCTGGAAGGCGACGCGAGTCCCAACACGAATTCAGAACATCCGAGCATTCGCCATCGATTCAACGTGAGTTGCTATGGGCAGCCGGGATTCTTGCGGGCGGATGCCTCGTCGAATCTCACCTCGCAGTCCCACTGATTGTGGTCGCACTCAGCTCACGCACTCCGGTATAGGTCGTGTAGGCCTCGTTGCTACGTCGATAGAGCATTCATTAGTCGCCGCGCCGTGACCTGCGGCCACTTCCGCCAGAAGCAGCGCCTGCGTCGTTCCCTTTGCCGGGCGACGGGGTACGAACGCGAGTTGATGCACGAGATCCTGATCAGCTCAACGTTTCTCGGCCTCGAGCACATCCGCGAACGGGTTGTCACGCTCGTCGAGCGACGAACCGCCACAATCCGTGGCGAATTGATCATGGCGAAGCCGAACGGCACAGCCGCCGCTTCGATGGATCTCGCGCGGCGCGCCGACCTCGTGATCCTGCTACTGGGCAGGCGCTACGGGAGCATCGACGCTGGCTACGGTATGTCGAATACGCACCTTGAGTTCGAAGCGGCTCGCAGACAAGGAACTCGTGTGCTGGCGTACGACGTCCGAGGGATCGGCGACGTCGATGGCATCCCGGTCGATGAACCTCCCGAATCGACGGGTCACCAACGACGGCAACGCAACTTCATCAGATACGCCAACGCTGGTGACGACAGGCTACCGGGCTTGGCGATTTCGACGATCGATATGCTGCTCGCTGCGATCGAGGGGGATCTCGATCGCGAACTCCCGCTCCTGCCAGCGGAACATCCGCTGCCAGACGCGGACTACAACATCGACCTCTCGACGCTGAGTGCCAGCCACCTGGTGCAAACGATGAGCACCTCGATTAGTGAATGTGGCGCACGCATGCTGATCGTTGACGCCAGCTCGATCGGCGCCGCAAACTGGGACGAACTCGCGGCGCCCGCACAGCACAAGCTGCGCCGCCTTAAGCAGGAGTGCAAGGCGTTCGGGGTCGACGCCCACATAGCCAACGAGTTTCTCCGCGGCATCGCTCAATCTGATCGCACGCGCGCAGGCAAGGCCCTCGCCGCGCTGCGCAGGGAGCACATCCACAAGCTAAAGCCCTTCGACTACGGAGTGGCACTCGTGCGAGACGAGTCCGAAATTCGGTTTCTCAAGGCAATCGCATTGCAGGTAGNNGTAGACCGCATGGACGTCTTCACAGCGGCGGAGCTTCCCGACGATGCATTCCCCGAGAACTGGCAAGTCTATGGATTCGACTCCGACGCACTCGAGCACTGCGCGCTGTCGAAGCCGCTGCACGGTGTTGCCCAAACATGGATCGACGAGGTCCGTGCAACCCTGGTTGAACCGGCAACTGCCCCGGCGGCCATGGCGCGGGCCGATCGAGTAGGGGGGCCTCGCCGCAGCGGCACGGAC
>JAGQUL010000207.1 GCA_020438525.1 Thermoleophilia bacterium
GCAAGACCACCACCATCCGGATGCTGCTCGGCCTGGTCGAGCCGACCGACGGGTTCGCGCACGTGTTCGGCCAGCGGGTGAGGCCCGGATCGCCGCACCTCGATCGGATCGGTGCGCTCGTCGAGGGGCCGGGACTCGTGCCGCACCTGACCGGACGCCAGCACCTCGAGCGCTACTGGAGCGCAGCCGGCGGCGATCCGGACGACGCACACGTCGACGAGGCGCTGGCGGCGGTCGACCTGACCGCCGATGCGGATCGCGTCGTGCGCACCTGGTCGCACGGGATGCGCCAGCGACTCGGGATCGCGCAGGCGCTGCTGGGTCGCCGGCCGCTCGTGCTGCTCGACGAGCCCGCGAACGGACTCGATCCTGCACAGATCGCACACCTGCGCGAGCTGGTCCGCTCGATCGCCGCCGACGGTCGCAGCGTGCTGCTGTCGAGCCACCTGCTCGGCGAGCTCGAGCAGGTCTGCACGCACGTCGTGCTGATGACCGGCGGGCGAGTGCTGCGGGCCGGCACGCTCTCGCAGGTCGTGGGCGACCACGCCGACCTCGAGCACGCGTTCCTGGCGCTCGTCACCGCCGACGAGGGAGCCCGTGATGCGTGACGAGCTTGCACGACAGCTCACGCGTCGACGGACCCGCGTGCTGCTCGCATCGATGGTCGTCGTGCCGCTCGCGCTCGCGCTGATCTACGGGGTGCGCGGCGCGCCGGAGGTGACGTTCGGCGCCACGCCGCAGCTGCTCAACCTCGCCGACGACTCCTCGCTCGCGTTCGCTGTGTTCGCCCTGTACATGTGTGCGCCGCTGCTGCTGCTCGCCGTGGTCGCCGCGTTCGCCGGCGATGCGCTCGCGACCGAGGCGAGCTGGGGAACGCTTCGCTACCTGCTCGCCGCACCGATCCCGCGCGGCCGGCTGCTCGCGCGCAAGCTGGCGGCGTCGCTCGTGCTCGGGCTCGCCGCGACCGTGCTGCTCGTCGGCTCGTCGATGCTGCTCGGGTGGATCTTCTTCGGCTGGGGGCCGCTCCAGACCCCGGTCGGCGGCGAGCTCGCGGCAGGCGACGCGCTGCAGAAGCTGCTGCTCGCGGCCGCCTACTGTTACCTCAGCGTCGTGCCGTTCGCGGCGATCGCGCTGCTCGTGGCGACCATCGTCGACAGCCCGCTCGGCGCAGTCGGCACCGCCGCCGGCATCGCGGTGGTCGCGCAGATCCTCGACGTCGTGGAGTCGCTCGGCCGCATGCGCGTGGTGCTGCCCACCCACTACCAGCTCGCGTGGACCGACCTGTTCGTCGACCCGCCGCTGCCCGACGACATGTCGGCCGGCGTGCTGCAGGCGACGATCTACACCGTCGCCGCGACCGCGCTCGCGGCGTGGCGGTTCCGACGCCGCGACATCACGAGCTGATCGGCGCGGCGACCTGCACGTCGAGTGCCCGGTCGAGCAGGTCGAAGCACAGCTCGCGCAGCCGCGCGAAGCGCTCGGGATCGGCCAGGAACTGGTCGGGAGACTGGACGTGGCCGCGCGGCGTGAGGTCGTCGGTCGTCGAATCCACGAGCTCACGCGTGCGGTCGAACGTGAACTCGGGGTGGAACTGCACCGCCAGCACGTCCTCGCCGTACGTGAACGCCTGCGTCGCACACCCGTCGCTCGTCGCTGCCAGCGCTGCGCCCGGAGGCAGCGTCCACGCGTCGTAGTGCCACTGCATCGCGTCGAACTCGCGCGGCAGCGCCGCGAGCACCGGATGGTCGTCGCCCGCCTCTGTGCGAACGATGCGCTGCCAGCCGACCTCCGGCACCTCGGCTCGCTCGACGCTTCCTCCGAGCGCCTCCGCGAGCAGCTGGCTGCCCAGGCAGATGCCGAGCACCTTGGCCTCGCCGTGCTCGACCACCGCGCGCAGCCACTCGCGCTCGAGCACGAGCCACGGATGCTCGTCGACCTCGTCGGTCATCATCGCGCCCCCGAGCACCACCAGTCGCTGCACCAGCGGGGCGGCGGGCAGTGGCTCGCCACGGTCGACCCGGATGATCCGCAGGTCGATGCCGCGCGCGGCGGCCCAGTCGGCGACGCTCAGCGCACGAACGCGCTCGGAGTGCTGGATGCAGTGGACGACGATCTGCGCTGACATGACCGGATCGTACCCGCTGGTGGTGTCAGCCCATGCGGCGAGCAGTGGCGAAGTGGCTGCGTGCCCAGCTGTCGTCGAGGTCGGAGATCTTCACCACGTCGCCGGTCTTGGGTGCGTGGATGTACTTGCCGTCGCCGACGTACATGCCGACGTGCGAGATCTCGGGTCCGTCCTGGAAGAAGACCATGTCGCCGGGCTTGAGGTCGCCCTTGTCGACCTTCGTGCCCTTGGTCGCCTGGATCGACGCCCTGTGCGGCAGGTCGATCCCGAACTTCCTGGCGACGTAGAGCATCAGTCCGGAGCAGTCGAACGTGTCGGGACCTGCCGCGCCGTAGACGTACTTCGCGCCGAGGTGCTTCTTCGCCTCGGCGACCATCTGCTCGCCGAGCCCGGACGCCTTGTCGTCGGCCTTGTCCGCCTTGTCCGCCTTGTCGGACTGCATCGGCTCGGGAGCGCCGGCAGCGCCGAGGATCGCCGCAGCCGGTGCGCCGTTCGCGCCCTTCGGCGGCGGCGCCTGACCGATCTGGTCGGCGCCTGCGACCGCGCCCATGCCGCCGCCGCAGCCACAGCCGCCGCCCTGCATCGGCGACTGGCCGGGACCGCCGGCGAGCGTTGCCGCGCCCGCGGCCGGTCCGGTGCCGACCCGTGCCTGCAGCTGCTGCACGACATCCGACAGGGCCTGCACGGCCTGCTGGAGCCCCGCGAGCGCGGTGGCAAGGTCGGTCGACGGCATCGTCGAAACGGTTGGTGACGCGGCAATGGCCACGAAATCGTTCCCCCTGGCGACTTCTCGGCGTATCGCGATGCGTCGAGTTCGGCGACGACGCAGCGCGGATGTCTCCACGGTGCGGCCGCTCCGCGATTCCGACAAGGGGGATGTGTCGCGGTAGGGTGGGGACGATGGGACGCGACACGCGCCAGATGGCACCGCAGCAGCGACTCGAGCACCTGCTCGAGCTTGGGGGCCACGCGTGCGCGTGGTGTGGCTACGACCTGACCAGGTCCAATGCGCGCCCGACCCGCGACCACGTCGTGCCGAAGATCAAGGGCGGCCCGACGCGTCTGGAGAACGAGGTCGCCGCGTGCGGCTCGTGCAACTCGCGGCGTGGTCACACCGCGCCGGCGCAGTTCATCGAGGAGAGCCGCCGAGACCGCGGGCTCGAGCCGAATGCCGCGCTCGTCGCGGACCAGCTCGACGCGCTCGACGCGGCGATCCAGCGCGAGGGCGGCATGCGCAGGATCCGCGACTACGTCGCTCGCGAGCGCACGCGCGTGCGCGCACTGGCGAACGACTAGCGCGGCCGCAGGGTCAGTGGTCGCCGATCGCCCAGAACAGGGCCGCGGTCGAGAGCGCGGCCACGCCGAGCGCAGCGCCCGCGCCGATCGCAGCGCCGCGCAGGTGGCTGCCGGTCGCGGTGAATGCGTGCGGGAGCGCCGCGCCGATCCCGGCGCCCACGGCGAGCGTGCCGCCGGCTGCGATCGGCAGCAGCAGGTTCTCGTCGACCTTCGTGTCCAGGAACGCCGCGGTGAGCGGGAGCGCCAGTGCGCTCGCAGGAACGATCGCAGCACCCGCGATCACTCGCTGAATTCCGACCGGCATGGCCATGGCGTGCTCCGTCCCTGCTCGTCCCCGCGTGTCTACCGGTGTATCGGAATCGGGGAGGCGACGGGTCCACGCGTCGACGCGCGGGCGCGGGTCAGCGGCGTGCGCGTGCGCGAGCTGGAAGCGGCTGGCCTGCGACCTGCACGAGCATGCCGAGCAGCACGAGCGCGCACCCGGCGAGCAGGATCAGCTTCGAGTCGATCGTGCCGGTGAGCGGCAGCGCCCGCTCGGTGGTGGTGGTCGACGACGGCGCGGCGGTGGCGGCCGGGGCCGCGCTCGCCGTGTCCGCGACCACGACATCGTCCGACGATGCGGCGTCACTGCTCGAGTCGCCTGCCTTCGCCGCGGGCGCATCCTTCGCAGACACGTCGGCCGACGCCGACAGCGGCGATCGGGTCGAATCCACGGTCGTCGTCGCGTCGTCTTCCGCGACGATCGCGGCCTTCTCCGATGCGGGCTCACGGGTGGCCGGCGCAGGATCTCCCGAGGTGGAGCGGGCGATGCTGACGCTCGTGCCCACGATCATCGCGAGCACCACGACGAACGCGAGCAGACGTACCGCACCTGCGAGGCGTCGTGCAGAGCGGCGGCGCGACTCCCGTGATCCCACGCGCTCGTCGAGCACCGCGGTCGCAGCGATGGCGTGCGACGGAGTCGCGACGGTCCGGGTGCGCTCGAGGCGTCGGTAGCCGTCCATTGCGGACGGGGGCGTGGGGCGGGGAGGCCTGCTCATCTCGCCGTGGCTTCGAGTCGAGGTCGAGGGTCGTTGCAGACTGCCCGTCTCGCGGCCGGATGCGGCCACGGCGCTGGCCGTGTCGTGTGGTGCCTTCGGGCTCGCCTCAGCCCGCGGGGCGCTGCGATCGAGGCAGCGAGTCGACGATCAGGTCATAGGAGTCCTCGACCATCGTGACGATCAGGTCGTCGTCGATCGTGCCGTCGTCGACCACGGTGTTCCAGTGCCGCTTGTTCATGTGCCATCCGGGCAGCACCGCGGTCGGGAACTCGTCGCGCAGCTGCTCGGCAAGCAGCGGGTCGCACTTCAGGTTCACGCGCAGCGGTTCGGAGTCGACCGGCGAGAGCGCGAACAGCTTCCCGGCGACGCGATACACGACCGTCTCCGGTCCGAACGGGAAGTCGTGCGATGCGCCCGGAAACGACAGGCACAGCTCGTGGAGGTCGTCGCCGTTCATCGATCGTGACCCTGGCTGCGCATCGTGTCAGTCATCGCTTCGGGGTTCGCCGAACGCGTGCTGCGGGGTCTGCGCGATCCGCCGCTCGGCCTCCGCGCCGTGCTCGGCGTCGGCGAGCAGGTGGTGCGACACCGCCTGCTCGAACGCCTCGTAGCTGATCGACCACAGGCTCGTGTCCGCCACGGTGGTGACGGTGGCGGAGCGGCGGCCCTTCACGAGCAGCGCGCTCTCGCCGAAGAACGCGCCGGGTCCGAGCGTCGCGAGGCTCGCACCGTCGCGCTCGACCTCGACCGCGCCGTCCACCACGATGAAGAACCGGTCGGCGGGGTCGCCCTGGCGGAACACCACCACGTCCGGGTCGAGGTGGGCGAGCTTCGCCGCGCGGGCGACGTGATCGAACTCCGCGTCGTCGAGCTCCGCAAGCATCCCCAGTCGAGGCGGCAGCATCCGAGGCAGCGCGGACTCGCCGGAGCCGGCATGGTCGTCGTCCCCCGAATCGTCGGAGGCGGCGAAGAAGTCGTCGAAGTCGTCGTCGTGCAGCACGAGCGCGTGTGTTCCCGCCCGACGCGATCCGCACGCATCGGGGGAGGGCGCGCGAACCCTCAGCCGCTCGCGCCCTCGTAGCGCCGCAGCGCGCGACTCCACGCCAGCCGCGCGGCGAGCAGGAACGCCGCGGCGAGCGACAGCGCGACCACCAGCACGCCTGCATCGAGCCGACCGGTCAGCGCCTGCGCCGGGGCGGTCACCGCCACGCCGGCAGGGAAGATCGTCATGAGCGCCACCCGCAGGCCCGGCGCGAAGATCGTGATCGGCCAGCGCATGTGGTCGTACATGTCGTCGAGCGCCCAGAGGATCCCCTCGCCCTGGATCGTCCAGAACGCGATGCAGGTGACGAGCAGCCAGAACCCGGCGAGCATCACGGCGCTCGAGACGAGCAGCAGCAGGCCGGAGGCGATCGCAGCCGTGCTGTCGAGCATGCCGTCGAAGCCGCCGTGGACCATGCCGGCGACGCACAGGCCGATGCCGATCACCACGTCGATGCCGCGCCACGCATCGATCTTCTGCACGAGCGCGATCACCTGCGGGTCGACGGGCTTGAGCAGGCGATGGTCGAAGTTGCCGCGCTTGATGTCGGAGACGAGCTCCGCCATCGAGTTGTGGATCACGCCGTTCACGATCGCGCCGACGAGGAAGAACGAGCCGAGCACGACGAGCAGGTCGGCGGACGTCCAGCCCTGGATCGAGTCGACGTGCGAGTAGACGATCGAGATGCCGGCGAGGCTCGCGCCGGTCAGGACCAGGCTCGACACGAGCCGCGACCACACGTCGGTGCGGTACTGCAGCTCGGCGAGCAGGTTGATCCGGGCGTGGATCCAGAAGATGCGCGCGGTCCTGGTCATCCGCCCACCGTCTCCGCGGCGCGCATCGCGCGCGGCCAGACCCAGCGCAGGAACGTCATCGCGGCGACGAACCATGTGAGCAGCACGAGCGCTGCGATCCATGCCTGGTGCGGGTCGGCTCGGCCCATGAGCAGCTCGACAGGGTAGCCGACGATCCACCAGAACGGCAGCGCCTTGGCGACCGTCTGCATCCAGTCGGGGAGCACGGTGAGCGGCGCGAACTGTCCGCTCATGAACACCACGACCGTGTAGTACGACGTGAGGATCCCGCCGATCCGGATGAACTTCACGGAGGTGAGGCCGATCAGCACGTCGCCGAGCGTCCGCACGACGCTCGCGAGCGGAAGCAGCAGCAGGGCGACGACCACCGCGCCGACGCTGGGGTGGACCTCGGCATCGAAGTACCAGCCCACCGCGAACGCCGCCGGAACCACCAGCGTGATGCTCACGAGCCGGTACGACGTCATCTCCGCCAGGAAGTACAGGACCGGGTGCTGTGGGCGCGCGAGCATCGGCGCGATCGCCCCCTGCTGCACGGTGCCCGACAGGTGCCACGCGATGAACGAGTAGGTCATCTCGCGCACGAACAGCATCACGCAGAAGTAGCCGGCGAACTGCGCGGCGTCGTAGCCGCCGACCGCACCGCCCGACGCGTTCGCCACGGCGCGCCACACGCTCAGGTAGACGATCGACTGCAGCATGCCGGTGGTCGCCCAGATCGCGAGGTTCGCGCGATACTGTGACCACAGCATCGTCTGTGCGCGCAGCACGCCTGTGAACCCGCCGACACCCTGTCGGAGCGACGCGACCGCGCTCGTCACGCCTCGACCTCCGAAGCATCGACGGCAGCGACCGGGTCGGCGGCATCGTCGTCGCCCACCGCCGGATCGGCGGA
This sequence comes from Thermoleophilia bacterium, assembly GCA_020438525.1. Next base: position 7,214 of record JAGQUL010000207.1, read on the forward strand.
TTCGAAGACGCGCTCCATCACGCGCTCGATCGGCTCGTCCTCGACGGTGAAGTCGATCACGTCCGGCAGCTCGAGCAGCGCCGACATCCGCTCGCGCAGCTCCGTTCGGGGCACCGACACGACGCACTCGGCGCCGTCGGCCTCCACGACGCGGCCGTGCGCGTCGACGAGCGCTGCGGCGTGGTGGTGGTCGCGCGCGGCGAGCGATTGCGGGTCGAACACGAGCGTCACGAGCTTGCGGTCGCTCGTTCGGGAGGCGAGCTCGCGGAGTGGTCCGTCGAACTGCAGGCGGCCGTGGTGGATCACGAGCACGCGCTCGGCGAGCGCCTCGATGTCGGCCATGTAGTGGCTCGTGAGCAGCACCGTCGCGCCGGTGGTGCGGGCGTAGTCGGAGACGAACTCGCGCACCCGTCGCTGCGCCTGCACGTCGAGCCCGAGCGTGGGCTCGTCGAGGAACACGATCTCGGGGCGATGCAGCAGCGATCCCGCGAGCTCGCACTTCATGCGCTCGCCGAGCGAGAGCTGGCGCACGGGCTTGTCGAGCAGGCCGTCGAGCATCAGCAGGTCCGACAGCTGCGCGACCGAAGCGCGGAACCGATCGAGCGGCACGTCGTAGATCGCGCGGAGCATCTCGAACGAGTCCTGCGCCGGGATGTCCCAGTGCAGCTGCTGGCGGTTGCCCATCACGAGCGCGATCCGGCGGAGCAGGTCGTGGTCGCGCTCCTGAGGCACCTGGCCGAGCACGCGCAGGTGGCCGGTCGTGGGGTGGAGCAGGCCGCTCAGCAGCTTGAGGGTCGTGGTCTTGCCGGCGCCGTTCGGCCCGAGGAACCCGACGACCTCGCCCGGCTCGATCGTGAACGACACGTCCTGCACCGCGCGTACCTCGCGCGTGGTTCGCCGCACCATCGCGCGAAGGCTCGCGCGCAGGCCCGGCTCGCGCACGGGTACGTGGAACGTGCGCGAGGCGTGGTCGGCGACGATCGCCGCGGATGCGTGGGAGCTGGTCGATGGCACGGCAGCCAAGCGTAGCCGAAGCACCAACGTGCGGGCGTCGCTGCAGGTTCTCCGGAACGCTCCGAAGAGGGTCATGGAGGCGGGCGGCAACGCCGATGCGATGCGGGATATGTCCCCGCGACCCGTACATGGAGGCGTCTCAGGCGCCCGAGCTGCAGCAGCGCAGCAGCCGAGTGCTGCCGACCTCGCCGCGGTGCTGGTCGAGCTGCCGACGCCCGACGGGAAGCGCGTGCGGATCGGCAACGCGGCGCAGGCGCTGCGCGACAAGCGCCTCACGGCTGCGGAGCGCGAGGCGATCCTCGCGCTCGTGGAGGCAGTGCACCTGCTGCGCGAGCGCGCGCGACTTGCGGGGATCGACGACGCAGGCAAGGCCGTTCGGCTGCTGCTGCGCGACGGCGACGCCACGACCCACGGACCGTGGGCGACGAACGGCGCGATCGCGGTCGGGACCCGCAACGGGCTCGCCGACCGCACCCCGGGACGCGCACGTCCCGACGTGCTGCTCACCGTGGACGCAGCGGTGCACGAGCTCACCCACGTGGTGCAGTTCGGGAAGATGACCGACAAGGCGAAGCCGAACGCGGCGATCCTCGAGGGGATCGCCGACTCGGCGGCGATCCTGGCCACGGGCGACGACACGCTCGGCGAGGAGTTCTTCAAGGTCGGCAAGGACGGACGACGCACCGGTTCGATCCGCGAGCTCGGCGAGAAGCGAACCAGCGGACCGTCGCTCGGCGGCGTGGTGACGAACTACCACGACGCGACGAAGTCGGACGCGGAGGAGCACGCAGCAGGCGGCGTGGTGAGCGCCACGTTCCGCGCGCTGCGCGCACGCGTGGGCCGTGAGCGGTCCGAGCAGCTGCTGTGGGCCGTGATCCGCGACGCGCAGGCCTGGACGAGCGGCGGCTCGTGGGCCGAGCTCGTCAACGCCATGCGCCGCCAGGCACAGGCGATCTGGAGCGGCGATGCCGCAGCGATCGCCGCGCTCGAGTCGGCGCTCGACTCCACCGCGCTCGACGACGCGGTTGCCGCCTGAGCGCGGATCAGCGGCCTGATCGGCCACGACACCTGCTGATGCACGGCGACGCGCCGCCCCACGGGCCATGCACGACGCGGGGGCTACTCGACCGGGGTGGCGGCACCCTCGGGCAGTCCGAGGTGCGCGCTGATGCGACCGCGACCGGTCACGGTCGCACCCGCCTCGGGCGACGCGACGTGGCACGAGATCGACATGCGATAGCGGTCCTTCGCCGGTGCGGCGAAGCTGCGGTCGATCTCCACGGTCTCCTTCGCGCCGCGATGGTCCAGCACGACGGTCTCGTACGGCGTGCCGAGCGTCCACGATGCGTCGTCGTCGCGCGAGTAGCGGATGCCGCACACGACCTGCGCCGTGGCGTCGCGCTCGAGCCTCGCCGCGCGGACCTGCACCTTCGAGTGCATCCGCACGACCTCGCCCTCGTCGGCGCGCACGGTGGTCGCATCGACCGAGGTGCTGCCCACGTCAGGAACCGAGCCGCCCGGGATCACCGACAGGGTCACCGTCCGCTGCTTCTTCGCGTGGTGCGAACGCTCGGTGGTGCCTACCCCCGCGACCTGGGCGACCAGCGCCACGACCCCGAGCAGCGGGACCAGCACGAGCAGCTGTCGTCGATACGGGCGCATCACGCGACCACCTTCGTCCTGACGTAGATGACGTTCGATTCGTGGCCCGCGGCATCACGCACCTGGGCGTACACGACCTTCAGTCCGGTTCCCGCGCTGAGCTGGTGCGGAACCTCGGCCGCGTAGTCGACCCACGGTCCCCAGTTGCCGTCCTCGTTCGCGAAGCGGACCTTGGCGACTGCGATGTCGTCGCTCGCATCGATCCCGACGGTGATGTCGCGCGTCGGCGTGGTGTCGGGCACCGTGATCGCCGCGAGCACTGGATCGGCGGCGTCGACCGGGCCCTGCTTGGTCTGCACGTACGACGTGCGGGCGTCGACCACGAGCGACTCGTTGCCGGCGGCGTCGCGGACCTGTGCGTAGACCAGCTTGAACCCGTAGCCCGCGGTGAGTGGCCACTGCATGTTCGCCTTGTACGCCTGCCAGCCGGCCCAGTTGCCGTCCTCGTTGGCGAAGCGCACCTGCGACACCGCCACGTCGTCGGTCGCATCGAGCGCGACGCCCACCGTCTGCGTCGTGGTCTCGGCCGGGATCGTGATCGCCGCGAGCACCGGAGCGGTGGTGTCGGGCTCGGCCGGGCCACCGCCCGGAGGAGGCGGAGGCGGTGCATCCGCCGCGACCTTCGACCGCGACAGGATCACGTTGGACGTGCGGCCCGCGCCGTCGCGCACCTGCACGTACACGGCCTTGAGTCCCTGTCCGGCGCTCAGCTGCCAGTCGACCACGTCGGCGAAGTCCTGCCACGCCTTCCAGTTGCCGTCCTCGTTCGCCAGGCGCACCTGGCGCACGCCGGTATCGTCGGTCGCCTCGATCCCGACCTGGATCGCGGCGGTCGGGGTGAGCGACGGGATCGACACCGTCACCAGCACCGGGTCCGCAGCATCGGCGACCGGCGGCGGCACGTCCGGGTCGCCGCCGACCGGCTCGACTACGTCGAGCGTCCGGTACACGATGTTCGACGCATTGCCGGCCATGTCGCGCACCTGCACGTACACGCCCTTCGTCCCGAGCCCGTCGCTGAGCGTGTAGTTCACCGGCGACGTGAACGGCTGCCACGGTCCCCAGTTGCCGTCCTCGCGCGCGAGGCGCAGCTCGGCGACCTGCATGTCGTCGGTCGCGTCGATCGTCACGTCCACGTCCTGGGTCGTGCTGACCGGCGGCACGGTGACCGTTCGCACCGTCGGTGCGGTCACGTCGGGCTCGGGCAGCGGCGCGAGTGCCGGCAGCGGCAGCGCCGGCACGCTCACGTCGGCCGGCTCGAACTTCATGTTCCACTCGGCTGCGTAGATCCGACCCGCCCAGTCGACGCCGATGTAGTGGTTCTTGAAGCCGGAGATCACGCCGTTGGTCGCGTCGGTCGCCACGGCGATGGTCTTGATGAACCTGTCCTTCGCCGGGTCCTCGTCGGTGTCGTAGACCTGCAGGCGTCCGCACGTGGTGCTCGTCGCGTACAGGTTCTCGTCGTAGTCGAGCGAGAGCGAGTACGCGCTGTGGACCGCGCCCGCGCTCTCGCACCGCGGGAACGGGTTGCCGTCCATCGCGCCCTGCGCGCTGACGATGCGCGAGAAGCGGTACGTGCCGCCGGGCGTGAAGTCGTAGCGGGTGATCCGCGACGCCGAGTAGTCCGGTGCGCCGTACGTGCACGACGTGCCGCAGTTCTCGCCCACCCATACGCGCCGACCGTCACGGCTCACCGCAACGTCCTGGTTGGTGATCCAGTTGCCCGGCTGCGTGCCGTAGTCGCCGAACGCGGTCACGAACGAGCCGTCGGGGTGGTACTTGGCGATCGAAGTCTGCGTGTTCTTCGACGACCAGTACGAGCCGTTCGAGAGGTAGATGTCGCCGCGGCCGTCGGTCGCGATCGCGTGCCCGATCGGGGTCCACTTCGTGCCCCAGTACGAGAACTGATCGAGCTTCCACTTCGTGTCGAGCGCATACGTGCCGTCGGCCTTGCGGTTGATCCGGACCGGCGTCGCGGTGCCCTGGCTCAGGTAGAGGTACGACCCGTCGGGCGACGGCGCCACGTCGCGCGGCTGGAACTGGACTCCCGCAGGGATCGCGATGTTCGCGAGCTGCTTGCCGGTGCGGTCGAACCGGAAGATGCTCGAGCCGCAGACCGTGTAGAAGACGCCGTTCTGGTCGCTCGAACCAAGGTAGTAGCAGCCGCTCTGCGCAAGCTTCGTGCGCGTGTAGCCCGGTGCCACCTCCCACGTCACCGCGGCCGAGGCCACGGATGGAATCGCGACCAGCACGGCGAGACCGGCGATCGCACACGCGGTTGCGCGATGCATCATGCGACTGGCGTGGGTGACGAGACTCATGTGCGCCCCATCGGCATTTCCGGGGGGTGGACTTGAATTGCCATCACAAGCAGGGAGTCCTGCATGAATCGTCGGATTCCACGTTTCGCGCGAACCACGGTCCGGTAGGACTCCCGTCATGCAGAACGACACCCTTCTCACCCCCGAGGGCCTCGAAGCCCTGCGCACCGAGCTCGAAGAGCTGCAGTCGAAGCGACCCGCCATGGCCGCCAAGATCAAGTCGGCGCGCGAGCTCGGCGACCTCAAGGAGAACGCCGAGTACCACGCGGCCAAGGAGGAGCAGGGCTTCCTCGAGACCCGAATCAAGGTGATCGAGAACCAGCTCCGCACCGCGAAGGTCGTCGAGGTCACGTCCAGCGACCGCGTGACCGTCGGCTCGACCGTGGTGGTTCGCGAGGCAGGCGGGCCGGAGGAGACGTGGACCGTCACCGGCACGGCCGAGGCCGATCCGCTCGAGAACAAGGTGTCCTACGAGTCGCCGATCGGTTCCGCGCTCATGGACGCGAGCGTCGGCGACACCGTCGAGGTGCAGCTGCCGCGTGGCACGATGCACCTCGAGCTGGTCAAGATCGACTGACGACGACCGGTGCGCGGGGCGTGCCTGCGTGGAGCGCTCCGGTTCAGCCGCGCGTTCGCAGCAGCGACGAGACCCGCCACACGCTCGCGTTGCCGGCGCGATCCAGCGCGCGCACCCGCACCTGCACCTGCTCGCCGGGTCGCAGGCCGCCGACCGTGACCCGCCCCGGCACGTTCGAGGCGTACGCCATGACGCGCCAGCCGCTGCGTCCCACGATCCGACGCTGCACCTGGTAGCGACCCATCCCCGACTGGCGATCGATCGAGCGGCCCCACACGAACGCGATCCGCGTCTGCGAGCGCCCCACGACCCGGACCGTGCCCGGCACCGTGGGTCGGAGGCGATCGGGTCGCGGGCCCGCGCGCAGCGTCGCGCTCGGTCCGGCCGAGCCGTTCGAGTCGAGCGGGCGAACCACGTAGGTGTACGCGTTCGTCCGGCGCGTCGGCGGCGACGACGCCCAGAAGTGCGTGCTGGTCGTGATCCCCACCAGCTCGTCGGCGGTGTCGCCGGACACGAGCGTCCTGCGCCAGATGCCGTATCGCTCCGGCGGCGTGCCGGCATCGGCCGCGGTCCAGGCGAGCCGCACGCTGCGCCAGGTCGTCGTCGTCCGCTTCAGGTACGCGACGCCCAGCGTCCCTCCCGGCCCGGCGATCGCAGGCTGACCATCGGTCGCGCCGCCGATCCCGTCGATCCAGCCGCGCAGCGCCGCGATGCGCGAGTACGCGCCGAAGCTGTGCTGCGCACATCCTTCGCCCCACGACACGACTCCCGCGAGCCGTCGGGATCCGTCGGCGGCATCGACCACGAGCGGACCGCCGCTGTCGCCCTGGCAGGAGTCGATGCCCAGCTGCGTGCTGCTCGACTGGAGCGTGCCGGCACACAGGTTCGTGCCGCGCTCGAAGGTCGTGCCGTAGCCGCCGCCGACGGTCGCCGAGCAGAGCGCGTCGGAGCGCACGGGAATCGTCGCCGAGCGAAGCGCGGTGGGAAAGCGCGACCCGGCTGGTCCCTGCTCGAGCGGGTCGGTGTCGCCCCATCCCGCAACCTGTGCATCCACGCCGCCGGCGCCGTTGCCCCAGAGCGCGTCCTCGCCGCCCTGCACGAGCCGGATCGTCGACGCGCCCGGAATCGGCTCCGCGAGTCGCAGCACCGCCACGTCGTTGCTGAATCCCTTGCCGTTGTTCACCGCGAACCCGGGATGGACGAAGATCTCACGCACGCGCCGCGCGCCGGTGGCTCCCGAACCGGTCGACACCGTCGACAGCGTTCGGGTTCCGGCCACGACCCGGATCGCGCTCGGTGCGAGCTGCACCTGGGTTCCGGAGACCTCCGGATTCACCACGACGCAGTGCGCTGCCGTGACCACGTGCTCGTCGTCGACGAGCGAGCCCGCGCAGTACTGGCCGTTGTACTGGTCGCTCGCGCGTGCGCTGATGATCGCGACGATGAACGGCCACTGCTGCGCGAACACCGCGTCGCTCATGCCCTTGCCGTTGACGATCCGCGCGCTGCGCGGCTGCGACTGGACGCCCGCGGCCGACGTCGCCGCGACCGTGGCGAGCAGCAGCGTCAGCCCAGCGGCCGCGACCACGCGCGGGAACGTACGGACGAGCATGTGCATGGGAGGCTCCTGACACGAGTCTGCGCGCACCATCCACGTGCGCGACGCCGGCTTCGCTGGACTATAGCGGCGCATCGGCGCGTCGCCTCGATCAGAGATCGGAACCATTCCGTGGCGACGACGACCCGCCGGCCGGCCCCGCGACCGTGAACGCCTCCGCCGGGAGCCGCTCGAGCCGGAACCCGTCGACGAGGTCCGCAGCATCGCGCGGTTGCGAGTCGCGCGGCGCGACCGCGTCGCCCAGCGAATCGGCAAGCCACGTGAGCACGTCGCTCGTGGACCAGCCGTGCTGCGCGAGGGTCTGCAGGTCGGCGGGGCCGTGTCGCTTCGCGAGCCGCTCGCCGTCGTCGCCGACCACGAGCGGCAGGTGCGCGAAGCGCGGCACGTGCAGGTCCAGGCGCTCCGCGATCCACAGCTGTCGAGGCGTGGTGGGCGCGAGGTCCGCGCCGCGCACGACCTCGCCGACGCGCAGGTCGGACTCGTCGATCGGGCTCGCGAGGTTGTACGCCGGCACGCCGTCGCGGCGTCGGACGATGAAGTCGTCGACCACCTCCTCGACGCGACCCTGGAGCAGGTCGTCGAACCCGATCGTCGCGGCGCCGGCACGCGCGCGGATGCAGAACGGATCGCCCGCATCGATGCGACGGTTGGCGTCGGCGGTCGACATCCGCTCGCAGGTCCCCGGATACGGTGCCTCGACTCCGCGACCATGCGGTGCGCTCGCCGCCGCCAGCACCTCCGCACGCGTGCAGAAGCACGGGTAGGTCGCGTGGTCGGCAGCGAGCCGCGCGAGCGCCTCGTGGTAGCGAGCGAGCCGATCGGACTGTCGGACCGGCTCGTCGTCCCAGTCGATGCCGAGCGCCGCGAGGTCGGCACGCTGCCCACGCTCGTGCTCGGGACGCGAGCGATCGGGATCGAGATCGTCGATGCGCAGCGTGAACCGCGCACCCGACGAGCGCGCCCGCAGCCAGGCGGCGAGCGCCGTGCGCAGGTTGCCCAGGTGCAGCGCACCGGTCGGGCTCGGGGCGAAGCGGCCGTCGCGAGAAGGATCCATCGCGGTCATCCTGCCACCTGCACGCGATTCGGCCGTGTTGCAGCGGCGGGCGCAGCCGTGCCGGCAGGGGCCACGACATGGCCGCAATGGTGAAACATCCCTGCACACGAAGTCGATGCACAGGTGATGGGCCTGTCTCTCTCAACGATCTCGCAGGGCGCGATGACCGCCGCGGTCACGCTGGGTTCGACCCTGCAGTCGCTGGGCACCGGCGTGGCGACCGCCGCCTCGACCGCCGCAGCCACCGCCGCCACGACAGCCACCACCGCCGCGACGACAGCCACCACTGCGGCCACGAGCGTCACCGCCGCGGCCGCGACCGTCACTGCCGGCGGCGTGCAGGCGCTGCCCGCGACCGTTCAGGCCGGCGCGACCGGATCCGCGCAGCTCGCGAACAACCTCGCGCTGATCGAGAAGCCGGCCAAGGCCATGGCGACCGCGGCGCCCAGGGTCAGCACCCTGGGACGCGTCGCAGGATTCCTCGGCAAGGCGCTGCCGCTCGTCACGATCGGCGCGGGCGTGATGGCCGGAGCGACGATCGTGGACGAGCAGGGCGTGGGCGCGCTCGTGACGAGCAAGGACGGGCGCGGCGCCATGCTCGGCACGCTCGGCGGCGCGCTGCTGCTCGTTCCGCACCCCGCCACCCAGATCGCGGCGGCCGGGGTGCTTGCGGGCGTCGCGGTCAACCAGTTCGGCGGCCTCGACCGCCTCGACGACGTGAAGCTCGGCGCGGCCCACGTCGTGCAGGCCTGACCGGCAGACGGCGCATCGCCCGACAGACCGCGCGGTGCCCGAGCGGCGGCGTCAGCTGCCGAAGCCGTCGAGCGCCTCGTCGATCGCGAGCGGATCCATCGGATCGGATCCGCGCGGGCTCGACGACTGCCGTCGCGCCGCGAACGATGGGGTCGGCGCGGGCGTCCAGCCGAGTCGACGGCCCCCGGTGATCCGACCCAGCGACGCAGGGCGTGCGGCGACCCCGGCGGCAAATCGCGTGCGCCGTCGTCGTCGCCCCATCGGCTGACCCGCGCTCACGCTGGTCGCGGCGGGCACGCGAGCCTCGCCGAGCATGAGCAGCACCACCGCGAGCACGATCGCGGCCCCGGCACCGAGCATCTCGCGATCGATCGCTTCGTCGAGCAGCACCGCACCGAGCGCGACCGCGACGAGCGGATTCACGAACGCGTGGGTCGACGCGGTCGTGGCGCTTGCATGCTCGAGCAGCCACCCGTACGCGACGAAGCCGCCGAGCGATGCCGCCACGACGAGGAACACCCAGCTGCCTCCGGCAAGCGCCGTGATCGCGCGGGGATCGAAGCCCGCGAGCTCGCCCGCGAGCGCGGATGCGATCGCCAGCAGCACGCCACCTGCGAGCATCTGCATCCCGACCCCGACGAGCAGGCTCGACGGTCGGCTGGCTCGGCGCGCGAACAGCGATGCAGCGGCCCACACTCCGTTTGCCAGCACGAGCACTGCGGCGGCAGCAAGGTCCACGCTGCTGCCGCTGCTGCCGCCGGGTGCGACCAGCAGCCCGACGCCCGCGGTGCCCGCCGCGACTCCGGCCATCGCGAGCCGGTTGAACGATCGCCCGCGCGACAGCACCAGCTGCAGCAGCACGATCCAGAGCGGCGCCGTGGCCACCAGCAGCGCAGTGACGCCCGCCGGCAGCCGGGTCGCGGCCCAGCTGGTCGCGCCCATGCCGACCACGATGAAGCCCGCGCCCACGATCGACGCGTCGCGCCACGCCTGCAGCGTTGCCCCGACCGCGCCGTGATCGCGCCGCGCCCGCAGCATCCCGACCGCCAGCGCGATCGTGCCGGCGGCGATGAACCGACTGGCCATCAGCAGCAGCGGGGGCAGCGACTCGAGTGCCCAGGAGATCGCCACGAATGACGAACCCCAGGCGATCCAGGTCACCAGCAGCGCGGTGACGAGGAGGGGGCGGGATGTGGATCGGGTTGCCATGCCAGACACGGTAGACGGGCACGGCGTGAGTCCCAATGGGCAATCGAAAGTATGTAAATCTCTCCACTTTCGAATCGAAAGTCTCGTGCACGAATCCGCGCACAAGCGGCCAGTGGCTGAAAATCATCGGCCATATGGCGGCGAAATCCGGTCATTGTTAGACACGCGCGCTACGCTATGTGAATGACCGCTGCACGCACCCTCGTTCCGGCACCGATCAACCTCGACCCGACCGACCGGGCGATCATCCGTGAGCTCGAGCGTGACGCGCGGATCCCGTGGGCGCAGCTCGGGCGGCGCGTGGCGCTCACCGCCCCCGCCGTGCGCGAGCGGGTGCGACGGATGGAGCGGGCCGGCGTGATCACCGGCTACGGCGCCTGGATCGAACCTGCGCAGGTGGGCCGCGGCATCGGCGCGTTCGTGCGCGTGGCGACCCACACGCAGCAGCGCGTCGAGCGGCTGATCGCCTTCGCGCATGATCGCGGCGAGGTGGTCGAGTGCCACACGCTCACCGGCGACGACACGGTGCTGCTCCGAGTGCAGGTCGGCGACATGGCCGAGCTGGATCGACTCACGAGCTCGCTCAACCAGTTCGGGAAGACGACGACCTCGATGGTGCTCGGGTCCCCGATCCCCTGGCGGAACGTCGTGACGCGCTGACCGTTCGACCACCGCGCGGCCGACCACCCCGCCCGCGTGGCAGCGATCGCGACGGACCCGCCGGATGCGGTCCCTGCGGCGCGGGATCTTCCGGGCGCTCGTCGTCGCCTCGATCATCCTCCTCGAGCGGCGCTGCGCCCTCGAAGCCGCCGAGCAGGCGGGTCACCGCGACCATCGACACCGCGAGCACGGCGAGGTCGGCGAGCCCGAACGCGAGCAGCGCGTGGCCCGGCGTGGGCGGCAGGCGCAGCCACCACAGGAGCACCCAGCTCGCCACCAGCGGCGGCACGGTCCAGAGCACCTGCACCGCGCGGCGCGCGCGCACGAGTCGCTCGACGCACGCGAGCGTCGCGACGAGGAAGGCGATCGATACGGCGGCTACTGCCATGCACCCAGTGTGCCCCATCCGATCGGGCCGTGTCGGCGTAGATGTTCAAGTGGACCCGCGAACCCGCGATACAATCCGGGTCCAGCCCGTCCCGATCTCCAAGCCGAGGCTTCCCCGATGCCCACCACTCCAGCTTTGACCGCAGCCGACGCGCCCACGCTCACGCCGCAGCAGTGGCACGAGGTCACCGCGCCGCCGGCGGCGCTCGCCGAGCGCTGCGCGCAGCTGATGCCGCACGATGGTGTGCTCTCCGTGGACGAGCTCGAGGCGCTGGTGCAGGCGATCGCGGCCGACGAGTCGCTGTTCGACCCGCTCGTCGTGGTCGACGAGCAGCGGCGTCGCTACCGGTTGCTGTACGAGGACGACCGCATCGACGTGTGGGTGCTCAGCTGGATGGATGGACAGGGCACGGGCTTCCACGACCACGACCTGTCGGGCGTCGGGCTGTGCTGCGCCCGCGGCACGGTCGTGGAGCGGCAGATGCTGCTGCCGAACGGAGCCACCACCGTCGAGATGACTCCCGGGGTGAGCCGACAGGGCCCGCCCGGATACATCCACTCGGTGGCGCACGTCGACGGCGCGCCCGCGGTGACGATCCATGCCTACTCGCCGCCGCTCGTGCGCGTCGGGCAGTACCGCGTGGACGACGACGGGATCCTGCGTCGCGACGTCGAGCACGGCCGACAGGAGCTGCTCGACCACTCGATCGCGGCGATCGACCCCGACCGCGCCTGATCGCTCGAGGCAGCCACGCGCCGCCGGATGTTCCCTCGTGCGCGCGAGCGGGCATGCGTGCACGCATGAAGACCACCTACCTGCCCGACCTCTCGCACCTGGCCCCGACCCCGACGTGGCTGCCCCACGACCTGCCCGACCGGCTCGAGCCGGACTGGCTGCAGGCGCGCTACGACGAGATCCTCGCCGCGTGCGATGCGGCGGCCGACGACGCGGCGGCGTGGCTCGAGGTCGTGCGGCGCACCAGCGAGCTCGAGACGTTCATCAGCTCGAGTGCCGGGCGCGTGCGGATCGCCTACCGTCAGGACACGCAGGACGAGGCGGTCACCGCCGAGTACGAGCGCCTCAATCGCGAGATCAACCCCGTCGTGAGCGACAGCTCCGTCGAGGTCGCGCGGCGGATCGTCGCATCCCCGTGCACCGACGCGATCGCCGCCGAGTTCGGCGAGGTGCTGCTGCAGCTGATGGAGGCCGCGTGTCGCGCGCACGCGCCGGTCAACACGAAGCTGCGTACCGAGCTGAGCGACGTGCTCATGAAGCACACTCGCATCTTCGGCACCGGCACGATCCAGTGGCGCGGCGAGACGCACCCGTTCAGCTTCGCGCGCAAGGCGGCCTACGACACCGACCGCGACGAGCGCCACGCCGCCTGGCAGTCGAAGATCGACTACGTGCGCGAGAACGAGGGGGCGCTGCAGGGGATCTTCGACGAGGCGCGCGGCCTGCGCGAGCAGATGGCGAAGAACCTCGACCAGCCGTCGTTCGTGGAGCTGCGCTACCTCGAGATGCACCGCTTCGACTGGAACGCCGACGACGCCGCGCGCGTGCGCGCGGCGATCGAGCGGCACGTGGTGCCGGTCGCGTCGCAGCTGCAGCTTCGCCAG
>JAGQUL010000208.1 GCA_020438525.1 Thermoleophilia bacterium
AGCGCGGCGGCGAGGACACGGTCGTGGATGCCGAGGTCGCGGCGCTGCGCGAGCGCGGCCACGACGTGGAGCTGCACGAGGCGCACAACGTCGACCCCGGGGAGCGCGCGGGCGGATCCAGGCTCACCGTCGCGCGGCGGGCAGTCTGGTCGCGCGACGCAGCCGAGGCGGTCGCCCGGCACGCCCGCGAGTTCCGACCCGACGTGGCGCACGTGCACAACCACGCCTACGAGCTGAGCGCATCGATCTTCCCGGCGCTCGCGGCGAGCGGCGCAGCCGTGGTGCAGACGCTCCACAACTACCGCATGACGTGCTCGAACGCGTACCTGCTGCGCGACGACCGGCCGTGCGAGGACTGCGTCGGCTCGCGCGCCGCATGGCATGGCATCCAGCACCGCTGCTTCCGCGGCAGCCTGAGCGGCTCGACGATGCTTGCCGCGATGCAGCTCGCATGGCGGCGCGGCGCGCTGCAGAGCGTCGACCGCTTCATCGTCCTCACCGAGTTCGCACGCGAGATCTTCGAGCGCGTCGGCGTGCCGAGCGACCGATTGGTCGTGCGCCCGAACACCATCCCCGACCCCGGCTTCACGAGCGCCGAGCGCGACGCCGACGCACCACTGCTGTTCGTGGGGCGGCTCGAGCGCGCGAAGGGCATCGACGTGCTGCTCGACGCATGGCGCGACGACGACCCGCGCCTGCTCGTTGCGGGCAGCGGTCCGCTCCAGTCCGAGCTGCAGCCCGGCGCGGGCGTGACGATGCTCGGCGCGCAGTCAGCTGAGCAGGTGCGCGAGCTGATGGCCCAGGCGCGTGCGCTCGTCGTGCCGAGCACGTGGTACGAGGGCTTTCCGATGGTCATCCTCGAGGCGATGGCCGCGGGCACCCCGATCGTCGCATCCGACCTTGGTTCGCTCGCCGAGATCGTGCGCGACCCCGAGCTTGGCTGGCGCGTGCCCGCGGGCGACGCGGCCGCGCTGCGCGATGTGCTGCTCCGGGTCGCGGCAGACCCGGCCGAGTCCGAGCGCCGTGGCGCCGCCGCCCGCGCCGCCTACGAACACGACTACGTCCAGCCGGTCGTGATGGACCAGCTCGAGCAGCTCTACGCCGACGCGATCGCCGCCCGGAGCGCTTGTTAGCTGGTCGACAATCCAAGTTCGTCACTGATCTGAATCAACGAGACGCAGAATGCATTGTTCGTCCCGCGTTCGACCGCTACGACCATCCCGATCGGCTGGTCATCAGCATCCAGGTAAACGATCGATCCCGAATCGCCCTTCATCGCAAACGGCTCGTCGTCGCCTTCGATCAGGTACGCCTCCGCGTAGTAGTACTTGTTGTCTGCAACGAACGACTCGATGACCGGGTGCAGCGTTCCTGTCGTGACGTCGCTCGCCGCACCACGTTTCCAGACACGAGTTGGTTCTTCCGGAATCGCCGGGATCGCCGTGACCGGCGTTACCGCGTCGACGTCGACCCACCTGTTCGGATACACCGTGCACGCGTCGCTCCCGACATCGAGATACTGCTCGTTCGTGCTTCCGCCGATATCGGTGTCGACGGGCGTACGCTCACGAAGGCTTCCAACGAGCGGGGAGTAGTCGGTCGGCCGATCCGCATCGCAGTGGACTGCTCGTCCCGGGCGCCAGTCGTCTTCCGGGCGTTCGATATGCGCGACAGTGGTGACGACCGGGTTGCGGTCGCGATCGATGAACAGCGCGCCGACAGATACCGGTCGCATGGTCGTGACGAAGAGCCAATCGCCTTCGGCGATTCGAGCACCGGATTCAGACGGCCTGCGAGATCCCGCTTCCACGTCGCCACTCTACCCGCATCGACTCGAATTCCGATACCGATGGATCGGCGGAATCGGTAGTGAATGCAACGATGAACGGAGTGCCATCGGTGGCGAGTTCGACATGCGCACGATGTGCCACGCCGAGGTGCGCGCGCAGGAACCGCGACGCGGTCTTCTGATCCTTGCGTGACGGGCTCGGATGTGCGGTGCTGGATCGCATGACAGTTCCCATGGTACCCGGTGTGGCGCGTCGCACAACCGTAGTCGCGCGCGGTACCTGTACTTCGGCATCGGCATCGGGGCCGTCTCGCTCGCCATGACAGAGCCTGAGCGAGTACGCGCACCGCGCAGTGCCTCGCGTATTTCTTTTTAATGCTACGGCCACCCACGACATCTACCGCCGGGTGCACCTCACACGGTCGTGTCGCGTCAGCGGCTGCGCGCGCCGCGCACCGCCGCGCCGAGCGAGCCGAGGCCCTTGGTGCGCACGCGCACGCGAACGAGCAGCCAGGCGTAGCGCAGGCGCGCGGCGAGGCTCGCGTCGCGTCGTGCCGGGCTCGCCACGCGTGCGGCCTGCTCGGCAACGATTCGCGCGAGCGGCTCGCTCGTGCGCTCCCAGCGGTGCTGCTTGGCGAGCGTCGCGGCGGCCGTGCTCATCTGCTCGCGAAGGTCCGGGTCCGATGCAATCCGACGCATCGCCTCCACCCAGCCCGCCACGTCGCCGGGCGCCACGCTGATCGCCGCGCCGGCCGCATCGAGCTCGCGCGCCAGGTCGTCGCCGCTCGTCACGATGCTCGGAAGACCTGCCCACAGGTGATCGAGCAGCCGCGTGCGGTAGCTGAGCCGCGTCTCGAGCCCCTCGTGGTGGGCGCTCACCGCGGTATCCGCGTCGAGCAGGAACCGCCCGCGCTCCGCGTACGGCACCCACTCGTCGCACAGCACCACCGCACCAGAATCGAGCAGCCCGAGCTCGCCGGCGCGCTCGCGCATGCGGCGGCTCGCCTCCTGCTCTTGCCAGTGCTCCTCGGGATGCTTGAACCCCATCACCACCAGGTGCAGCCGCGGCTCGGTCTCGCGCGCCGCCGCGAGCGCCTCCACCACGAGCACCGGATCGAGCCAGTTCCACAACCCGCCCGTCCACAGCAGCACGACCGCGTCATCTGGAACGAGCCGCCCACGCACCGCGCCCTCGCCCGCGGCCGCGAGCGGCGTCGGTGGCGCGTCCACGCCAAACGCAACCACGTCGAGCAGCGACCGCGCATCCGGATCGCGCACCGGCAGCTCCAGGTCGAGCCGCCCCGCCTGCCCGAGCGCGCCGAGCCAGTGGTCGCGCTGCCGCTCGCTCGCACACACGAACGCATCGCCGATCGCCACCGCGTGCGCGTACTCGAGCCGGTCGCGTTCGAGCAGCTGGCGCCGCACGCGCTCGTCGCCGGGCTCGGTCGCAAGCTGCGCGATCCGCTCCACGAAGCTCGGCACGTACAGGTCGAACACCAGCCGCGCACGCGACTTCGCCAGCCCGCGCAGCACGTCCATCCGCTGCGGCTGGCACACCACCACGTCATGCGCGTCGGCGAGCGCGCGAAACGAGCGCGCGCTCGGGGTGCCGAACGCCGCACGCTCGAGACGCGGCTCACTGGCGCGCGCCTGGTCGTCGTCGCCCATCTCGATCTCGGGAAGCTCCGGCGCCGCGAGCGTCACCGCCGCGCCGCGCGCAGCCAGCTGTCGCGCGAGCTGCAGCGCCCGGATCGCCGGACCCGCCATGCGCGCCGCGACGCGCTCGTTGCTGACCACCAGCACGCGCACGCCCGCAAGGCTCGGGCTCGTGGCCCGTCCCGCCACCGCGGTGTCAGCCACCGTTCGCGAGCTCGCTGTCGGTGCTCAGCACGCGACGCAGCCCGAACCACACGGTCCGCAGCAGCACCTGCACGTCGCGCCACAGGTTCCAGCGATCGACGTAGCGTAGGTCGAGCTGCTCGAGCAGGCCCTCGTCGACGTGCCGACCAGGATCCAGCTGCCACGGCCCGCTGATGCCCGGTAGCACGCTGTGGCGTCGCCACGCGGAGTAGTCGAGCAGCGCACAGTCGCGCAGCGGCAGCGGTCGCGGACCGACGAGGCTCATGCTGCCACCCAGGATGTTGAGCAGCTGCGGCAGCTCGTCCATGCCGCTCGAACGCAGCCAGCGGCCGACCGTCGTGACGCGCGGATCGCGCTCGATCTTGAACACCGCGCCCTCGGCCTCGTTGAGCTGCTCGAGCTGGTGCTGCAGCCGGTCGGCGTCCTTGCGCATCGTGCGGAACTTCAGGCAGCCGAACTCGCGCCCGCCCAGGCCGATCCGCCGCGAGCGGTAGATCACCGGGCCGGGGCTCGTGAGCCACACCGCGAGCGAGATCACGAGGATCAGCGGGCTCAGCAGCACGACCAGCACGAGCGCAGCCACCACGTCCACGAGCCGCTTCACCACGAACTGCATCGCCAGCGAGATCCGCGCCCCGCCCGCGCGCGAGCGGATGTCGCGCGTGCCGAGCTGCGGCGGCCCGTCGGCGGCGTCGACCAGCCGCGGACGCGCGTCCGCGGCAACCGTGGCAACATCCGATGTGGGCGTGGTGGTCATGCTCGATGGACTGTACCGCGCTGCACGATCACGAACCACTCGCGCGCGAGGAGGGGCGCCGCCGCCCCCGCGCAGTGGCCGCGATCGGCCACGCGGGTCAGCGGACGGTCACGCGGCGCGGCGGTCCGTAGCTCTTGGAGACGGTGTCGTACACCCGGAAGTCGATTCGCTGCCCGCGACGCACCATCAGGTAGCCGTACTTGGCGCCCGGAGTGCCGATCACGGCGCGCTGGCCGCGCAGCTGGCAGTACGCGCCGACCGCAGCGTTCGAGCGGCACTTCTGGCCGAGGATCCGGTACGCGAGCTGCGTGCCGCTCGGGTTGACGTTCGACCGGCCCCAGACGCGCAGCTTCGTGTTGGCGCGCACGAGCCCGCTCAGCCCGGCCTGCGGGACGCTGATCATGCGCTGGAACATGAAGAACGACGGCTTCTTCGTCACGCCGTTGTTGAGCAGCGTGCCGCTCTGCCAGTCGCCCGTGAGCGTCTCCGGATCGCTCAGTCCGTACTGCACGCCGATCTGCACGCGGCCGATCCGGCCGAGGCGCTTGGAGTCGAGCCAGTCGAACGCCTCCGCGATGAACTGCGCCTGCCGGGCGCTCGTCGTGTACGTGACCCGCTCCGGGCGCGTCTCCCACCCGAACTCGGTCGCCCAGACCTTCGTGCGGCGCGTGATCGGCGAGGCGTCGAGCGTCTGGAACAGCTTGTCGATCGTGCCCATCGTGATCGAGTTCCTGTTCTGCCGCCTCGGGTCGTAGAACGACGGCTGCTTCTGGAAGTTCGGGTACGGGTTGTGCGCCCATGCGTTGATGAAGCGGCGCTTGTTCGCCATCGACCCCGGCAGGTACTTCGTGACGTTGCGCTGGAACGCCTTGATGAACAGCACCGGCTGCATGCCGCCGCGCCCGCCGGTCGGACCGGTCGGGCCCGGCGCGATCAGCGCGCGCGTGTTCACGGCCTTGATCGCGCGGGCGGTGGCGCCGTAGAGCTGCGCGTAGCGCGCCGGGTTCGGCGTGCTGCCCCAGTAGACCTTCGAGTTCGGCTCGTTGTGCACGGTCCAGTAGCGCACCAGGCCGTGTCCGTTGTAGCCGTTGTAGCGCTTGGCCGCTGCGCCGTAGAACGCAGCGAAGTGCGCCTTCACGAAGTTGAACTGCGTCTGCGTGCCACCCATGTAGTAGCGGTTGGTGGCTGAGTGGTTGGCCCACTCCGGGTTCTGCTGGATGCTCAGCAGCACCTGCATCTTGCGGTCGGTCGCCGATTCGACGAGGTTGTCGAGCCGCGACCAGTCGTAGCACGCGTTGTCGGGATCGCTCAGCGCTGTCGTGCTCTGTCCGCCGCAGCCGGCGGCGACCTCGTACCAGCGCCAGTTGGCGCGCACGACCTGCACGCCCTGCTCCTTCATCAGGTCGAGCGCGTGCTCACGCTGCTCGTTCGACTGCGTGGTGTTGACGAGCTCGTGCGTCGACTCCATGCCCACCATGATCGCGCTTGCGCCGGCGGGCGCGACGAGCATGGCGGCAACGCTGCCCAGCAGCACGGCGATCGAGAGCAGGGAGCGGAAATTGCGGGGGTGCGTCATGAAAGTCGGCGGCCTTCTGGTCGTCGGCGTTTGGCGGAACCTGGGGACTGTATCGAACCTTCACCGAATGGGTTGAGCAGGTTCTCAAACTACTTCCCGGGCTGGTTCGTCTCCCAGCCAAGCGACACCGAAACGCGTCAGCTACCGCGCAGCGCCTGCCGGTACGCGTCGAGCGTGAGCTCGTTCACGTGGTCCCAGCCGAATCGTTCACGGGCACGACGACGACCGCCCTCGCCATACCGGGCCCGCAGCTGTGGATCGTCGCGCAGGCGAATGATCGCGTCGCGCAGGCCCTCGACGTCGCCCGGCTGCACCACGATGCCGGATACGTCGTCCTCGATCACCCATCCGAGCCCGCCCGCGGTGGTGGCGATCACCGGCACGCCATGGCTCATCGCCTCCATCGCCACCACGCCGAATCCCTCGCCGAAGCTCGGCAGCACGAGCATCGATGCCTTGGCATACAGCTCGTGCAGCTCGTCGTGGGGCACGAACCCCATCGCCTGCGGGAACAGGTGGCGCAGCGGTCCGTCGCCGGCGATCTGCAGCTCGACGCCGTCGACCTGCTCCATCGCCTCGGCCAGGATGTGTACGCCCTTCTCGGGCGCGAGCCGGCCGGCGAACAGCGCGATCGGCGTGCCCGTGGGCTCGGTGCGCGGCTCGGGCACGTGCACGCCGTGCGGGATCACCACGGCGTTCGCCCCGGCGTTGGCGGCGGCATCGGCGAGCGGCTTGCTGACCCCGATCACGATCCGCGCGCGGGTCACGAGCCAGCGGAAGATCCGCGGGTGTCGCTTCGCGAGCTCGAGGTCCTCGAACCGTCCCGCGCTCGGCGAGCCGTGCAGCGTGAGCGCGAACGGCACGCGCGCCGCCCACGCGACCGGTGCGACGAGCAGCCAGTGCACGTGCACCACGTCGGCGTGCCGTGCCGCGCGCCGCAGGTTGCGCCACATGCTGAAGAGCATGAGCGGCACCTTCCACGGGCGCCGCTTCGCGTTCGCCACGATCCCGGCGCCATAGGCGAGGCCGTGGTCGTCGTAGCCCTTCCCGGGCGCCAGCACCTCGACCGTGCACCCTGCGCGCTCGAGCTC
>JAGQUL010000209.1 GCA_020438525.1 Thermoleophilia bacterium
TCAGACAGCACGCCTTCGAGCAGCTTGCCGAAGATCGTGGGATGCACCTTGTCCCACTGGAACCGGTCGGCGGCGGTGAACAGTAGGTCCAGCTCGTCGGGTTCGAGGTGGACGTGCGCGGGCTTGGCGAACAGCCCGCCGTTGGAGTAGGGCACGCCGTCGTACATCGGCGAGCGCGCTTCGCGCTCGGGCGTGTTGAGGTACTCGAACATGCGTCCGAGGTCGTCCTGCGACGAGCGCCGATGATCCTTGCGCAGGCCTTCGAGCAGCTGGGTGAACCGGTGCGCCTTGATCAGCCCCAGATCCTCAGCGAACATGCACCAGACGCTCTGCAGGAGGAAGTCACGCAGCACGAACGTGTCGGCGGCGCGGCGCTCGCGAAGGCGCAGGTACAGGTCGGAAATGAGCGCGGTCGCCTCGTGGGTGACGGCCGTGGCGTCGGTGCCGAAGTGCGGCTCGTCGCCCGCGAGGAACAACAGCGCGTCGTAGTGGTCGGGCAGGTCGACCAGGTCGAGCACGGCGCGCGGCTTGGAGAACGCGCCCGGCTCCCACACCTCGAGCTTGTTGAATGCGCAGAGCACGGCGAATCGAGGCCGCCGGATGCCTGCGTCGGCGTCGTCGGCTTCCTCCCAGTAGCGCATGAGCTGGGGGCGGTGCTTGGTGAGCCGGCCCGCTTCCTTCGGGCCCTTCATCTCGATGATGCAGACGCCGGGCCAGTAGAAGTCGCGAAAGCCCTTCTCCTTGCGGCTCTCGAACTCGGCGCCGACGTCCTCGCGGTCGGTGCCGTAGCACGCAAGCAGCTGGGTGAGGAAGGTCTGGGCGCCAGCTTCCTCGGAGCCTGCGTAGACGCTCCACTTGGCGGCGAACGCCGTCAGGCGCTGTCGAATCTCGTCTCCGGAGAGCGCCACGCTACCCCCGCCGTCAGGACAGGGTCATCTGGTCGGAGGCGTCTGCCTTCGTGCCGTCGTCGTACGTGTCGTCGGAGAAGTACGTACCGTGCATGATCGAGCGGTGCAACTCGCGAAGCTGCACCTCGGAGTGGCGCATCGAGTCGACGAGGTGCTCCTTGGCCCCCATCTTCATGAGGTTCTTGACCGCCTTCTCGGCGCGCTCGCGCGCCTCCGAGATGTAGAGGAGCGTCGCCTCGATTTCGCTGAAATGCTGCTCGTTCATCGCGTCTCCCGTCGTGATGGGGATTCTACCGGCCGACCCGGACGCGGTCGGTGCGGAATCGCTACCGGCGTCCGGCGGTGCCCACGAGTATGGCCGCGCGGTCGTCACGGAAGACGCGCAGACCGTCACGTCTTCGTGCCAGCTTCGTCACGATCGCGTGACGAAGTGTGATTGGGCGGCCTCCGAACCCGCATCTACAATGCGGGGCATGGTACCGAGCACGTCATCCCGTCCACATCGGCTCGACGAGAACCTCGTCGATGACGATCTTCGAGCGCGTTTCGCAACGCTCACCAATCGAGAGTTCACGTCGCTGCGCGAAGCGCTTGCGTACCATTTCAGCTACGTTCGTCCCGGAATCACGCGCGCTCTTGACGACGACTCCATGCCTGCGCGTCTCCGCCGAGATGACTTCGCCACGCTGCACGCAGCGATGGGGAAGTTGGGGATTCGCATGCGGTCGCCATTGCCGGCGGAATTGGAGTAGCGCGGAGCGGCTCTGGCCGGCTTGTAGCGAGTGCCCGCGCCCCCCTTCGGGTGCGGCAGCTTACGCAACGAGAGGGTGAGTCCGGCGGTAGCACTAGGCTACTGGGTTGCACCGCGTCGTAGCGTGGCGCAGACACTTCAGCCCAGCTTGCCGTACCCAATCAAGGGCTTCGGACGCAGTTCGATCCAAGGAGGATCGCATCATGACCAGGAAGCCCGCGAATCACAGGAAGGCGTGGACGCCGAGCGACAACAAGCAGCTTCGGGATCTCGCTGCTGGCAACACTCCGACACGCGTCATCAGCCTCAAGACGGGACGTACGCCCGATGCGATTCAGTCGCAGGCGAGCAAGCTCGGTGTGAGTCTCAAGCCCGTGAACCAGAGTCCGTACAACCGCCGCAAGTAGGAGCAGCCTGATGAGTTCTGCCACCGCGCCATCCAAGAACGGCAAGCCCGCGACGAAGGCCGCCCCGGCGAAGAGGTCGCGCAAGCGGAAGTCATTTCCGAGTACGAGCTTTGAGCAGGCGCTCGAACTTGCTGAAGCGATGGTGGAAATCGCAGGCGGCGCGCGAGAGGTTCGGCGCGTCACCTTGTTCGATCACCTTGGTCGCGCTCCGGAAAGCGGCCCGAGCCGCCAGTCGGTCACTAACTCTGGCAAGTATGGGCTCACCGAAGGCAGTTACTCCGCCGAGACGCTGCGGCTGACCGATGATGGGCTTGCCGCGGTGAGCGCCGACGTGCTTCCCCGCGAACGTGCGCGCGCACGCTACCGGCTGGCCATCGAAGGGATTCCCGTCTTCAGGGCGCTCTTCGAGAGGTTCTCGGGTGCCAAGGTTCCCTCGCAGCAGGTCATGCGCGATTTCCTGGTGTCGGATCATGCGACATCTGCTGAGGATGCGAAGGAAGCGGTGGAGGTGTTCATCCTGAACGCCCGATACATCGGTGCGATCAAGACGTTGAGTGGCGCGGAACGCATCCTCACCCTTGACCACATGCTCGATGAGCTTCCTAGCGCAGGACAACAGCCCGCCGCATTGCCAACGGGCGACGACGGTTCACACCCGGTCTCGAAGAGCACGACTCGTGCGGCGTCCGTTGTCACATCGGATCTCAAGCATGCGTGCTTCTACATCGCGCCGATCGGCGAGGAAGGCAGCGACGTTCGCAAGCACTCGGACCTCATCCTCGGACAGATCGTCGAGCCAGCAATCGAAGAACTTGGTCTGGACCTGCGGGTCGTTCGTGCCGACAAGTTGACGCAGCCAGGGATGATCTCGAAGCAGATCATGGATCATGTGTACGGAGCACGACTTGTCGTCGCGGACCTGTCGTATCACAACCCCAATGTGTTCTACGAACTTGCCATTCGCCACTCGACGCGGCTTCCGACGGTGTTGATCAGTCGGACGGCCGACCGGGTGCCATTTGACATCGCTGACCTCAGGGTCGTGCGTCTCGACATGACAGATCTGTACAGCTTCGTCCCGAGCATCGAAGCATGGCGTGCTGAACTCACCCAGCATGCTCGACAGGCGCTCGAGAATCCAGACGCGGCGATCACTCCTGTGACGCTTACCGATACCTCGGTACAGGCGAGTCCGTAGTGGCCCCATCCGGCCAACCACGTCCCCGCAGCCCTCGTTGCTCACGTTGCCCACGTCGAAACGAGTGGCACTACGAGTGGCACCACGACCGCAACGAAGGTCGTTTCTGGCAACGACCGAAATTGCGAAGTGCCTGCTCAGGAGCGAAATCCTGCGTGAATGTTTCGCGCTCCGGGTCGCTTTCACGCCGGTAGCACGGGTTCGAATCCCGTACGGGGTACCTGCGTCACCGATGCTGCGTCGTTGCTCGCTCGACGGGCATGGAGCCCGCCTTCGCTCACACTCCTTGCCTCGGCACCGCAGGTCACCCAGCGGCATGGCATCGGCCTCCGCTGCTCGATGGGCGACGATGGGTGTCATCAAGCGCACGAATCCTTCGGGAACGACCTGCTGGGGAATCCAGTGGTTCGACGAGAGCGGCAAGCGTCGCCGCGAGTTTTGCGTGCCACTCGGCGAACACGTCCTCGACGAGCATCTCCGAGCGCGTCACGACACCCGCGACCCGACGCGATGCGATCTTCCCGGCGGCAGGGGCAGTGCAGAGCGCGGGGACTACGGCAGCGGCTGTGCAATCGATGGGAAGCGTGGTTCGATGGATGGGCAGGGCTCAAGGGTCGCGGGTGTAGCGGCCGATAGAGCGAGAAGAAGCGAGAAGAGCGGGTAGAATGCCCGCATGGTCGCCACGATGACGAACACGACGAACAAGCCGCAGGAGCAGCCCGAGCCGTCGCAGCACCGTACTGCGAACGAAGCT
This sequence comes from Thermoleophilia bacterium, assembly GCA_020438525.1. Next base: position 4,019 of record JAGQUL010000209.1, read on the forward strand.
GGCGTGCCCAAGACTGCGGAAGAGCGCCGTGAGGCGCGTCGCGCGTTCATGATGAAGCATCGTGCGGCGTATGAGGCCCTCGCGAACTCCTGACGGGATCAACGTCCTGACCAAGGACGACGTGCGCGCCGTCTACGACGACCTCGTCGCCCTGCATGCCGAGGGCGATTTCGACAGCCCCATGGGTGCCTGGACGCGGGGCACTGACGAAAAGGTCGGAGCGTTGCTGTACTCGCTCCATCCGCAGTTCGACATCGACCACTTCTCTCGCTTCGATGCGTTGGTCGAGGATGGCACGCTCTCGATGCGCGGTGGCTGGCGACGCGCTGCGTGATGCTGGCGCGTCGCTCCTGCGCGGGCCGGGTAGGGCACGACGCATGGCTCGTATCCCTCGCGTGTTGCTGGTCGTCGTCGCCCTGACATTGCTCGTTGCTGGTTGTGGCGATTCGCCGGACGACGGCGGTGCGGCAGCGGGATCATCACCGCTTGCAGGCTCCGCGAGGGCGTCGCTCGAGTCGGACCTTCGTGACAAGCTCGCCACGTGGCTGGAGCAGACCGACGCCCCCGGTGCGCAGCTCGCGGTGACCGACGGCGACCAGACGATCACCGTCGCGACCGGCAACGCCGTGATCGCCCCGCCACGGAAGATGACCACCGATCAGCAGCTGCGGATCGCCAGCGCCACCAAGCCGATGGTCGCAGCCGCAGCGCTGCAGCTCGTCGAGGCCGGCACGATCGACCTCGACGACACCATCGACGCGTGGTTTCCGGACCTGCCACGTGCCAGGGACATCACGGTGCAGATGCTGCTCCAGCACACGAGCGGCATCCCGGACTACCTCGACTCCGACGCCTACGATGCGCTGCCCGCCGGGCCGAACCACCCGTGGCCGCACGACGGCGTCGTGGAGGCCGCGGCGTCGCTGCCGCGTGCGTTCGAACCGGGAGCGCGCCACGACTACTCGAACAGCAACTACCACCTGCTCGGCCTGATCGTGGAGGACGAGACCGGCCAGCCGCTCCACGACGTGATCAGGCGCGACGTGCTCGAACCCGCCGGCACCGGCCATATCCGGCTCGACGACGGCAGCGGCCCGAACCCGGCGGAGGTGCCGGGGTACGACGCGGCAGGAACTGACCGGACGTCGATCGAGTACGCGCCGATGAGCGCGTGGCGCACCGCCGGCTGGGCCGACGGCGCCGGGATCGCTTCGGCCGGCGAGCTCGCGCGATGGGGCTGGGCGTACCTCGCCACCGACGCAGTGCTCGGCGACGACATCCGCCGCCGCAACGTCGAGATCGCCCAGGCACAGCACGACGGCGCCGGGCTCGGGATCTTCGCCACCGACCTCGATGGCGTCGACGAGCCCGCGCTGTTCCACTCGGGCGGCGACCCAGGCTACGAGTCACTGCTCGTCTACTTCCCCGACCTCGAGATCGCCGCCGCCGTCACCGCGAACGCGGAGTCGAACGACGACTCGCTGGACCCGTTCGACACCGCACGCGCCGCCGCCGAGGCGCTCTGGGACGCCACCTGACCCGTCAGTCCGATTCGCCGGACCGGCGGTGGGGGAGAGTCCAAGCGATGGACGAGTTCACCTGTCCAAGATGTGGCGAACAGGAGCAGCTTCGCGGCGAGGCGATCGACGGCGACGAGACGCGTCGCCGGATCCACTGCGAGGCGTGCGAGGCCTCCTGGGTGCGCGACCTGCACGTCTGCCCCGAGTGCGACTCCCACAACGTGTTCGACGAGCGGCGGCCGCTCTACCAGAAGGCGCGCGGCGTGCAGCAGTCGATCATCTCGATGTTCACCGTGCAGGTCTGCGCCGACTGCGGCTGGACCAACGCTGCCGGCGACGCGCGCCGCGGCTGGACCAACGACGATCGATGACGACGATCGGGTTGCGATCGACGAGGCATCGCACCCCCACGTCGGGCCCGGCCGCCGCGCTGCTCGACGCCGTGGCGGCGTGGCAGCGCATCGCGACTTCATGATCGCTTCATGACCTGCACACCGATCGTTCTCCGTACGCGGCTAGCGTTTCGGTCATGGAGATCATCACGACAGATCACCGGCGCGGTCGCGCTCCGTCGTCGCTCAGGCTTGCACTGCGATCGTTTCGACACGCGGACCTCAACAGCGGTGCCGGCCCCGACATCCCCCGCGGCGGCGCGACGACGCAGCCGCATCAGCTCGTCGGCCTGCTCGCCTGCATGCGGCGCGGCTGACGCGCGATCGCATACGAAGCAGTGAGGATGTCAGGCATCGCCGGCATCCGGACATCCCCTGTCGTGCTGCCCACTGCAACCACGATCGATCGATCCACCGACGACCCGTCACGGCTCGGCGACGACGAACTCGCATCTGCGATGCGGAGCCACTGGTCGACGCTGGTTCGGTTCCTGCGCTCGATCTGCAGCTTCGGCGCGGACATCGACGATGTCGCAGCTCGCACGCTCGAGGTCGCGTGGCGCCGACGCTCGGATCTGGCGAGCATCGAGGAACTCGTGCCATGGCTCCTGGCGATCGCCCGCAATCTTGCGCTCAACGAGCAACGAGGCATGCGTCGTCGTGCTCGGCTCTGGACGCGACTTTCCGGACTACGAGAGCATCGAAGCTCCGAGCAAGGGATCCATGCCCAGCTTGTCGTGGGTGAACCCGGGCCGGCTACTCGAGCACTGGCCCAGCTCTCGCGTCCTGATCGCGAGGTACTCGTCCTGAACGCGTGGGAGGGGCTCGAGCCTGCTGCGATCGCGACGGTGCTCGAGATAACTGCCGACGCTGCAGCGCAGCGACTCAGTCGTGCTCGTCGTCGTCTCAAGTCCAAGCTGGAGGAGGAATGCGTATGAGCTCGCCGATGGTGGAAGACGACGCGATTCGCCAGCTGCGGGCCGAACGGCCGGAGGTGCGAAGCCGTCCGGTGCTGACATTCGACCACCCGTGGAATTCGTCACCCGATCGATGGTTCGTTCGTCGGCCCCGACGTGCGTTCATGCTGGCGGGCGTCGCGGCGCTCCTGCTGGTCCTGACGGGGATCGTTGCCACCGATCGTAGCGGCTCCGATACGGGCGGCCCTGTCGGTATCAGCTCCGCCGAGGCGAAGCAGATCGCGTTCGATTCGCTCGTCGACCTTGCTGGCCTGGATGACTACGAGGCGACCAACGAATCGACCTTCACCGAGCGCGACGGCGCCAACCGGACCGATCGGAGTCACACGACCTATCGCGTCGAAGGCGACGCTCGCTACATGAAGCGAACATGGGGCAGCGATTTCCTCAATCGCGAGGACAAGGGAATCGGCAAGCTCTGCATCGAGGACTACTGCTACGAGGAGGCGAACTCGACGCGCATCGCGCAGCCCTGGCTGCTCGTCGCGACACACCGCGGGGGAAGCTCGCGCTTGAGCTACGGCGGGGACCCGCTCGCATCACCGCCGGATTTCCGGAAGCTGATCGACGCGCTGGAACGTGAGCAGCTCGTCGACGCGCGACGGGACGAGGACGGAACGGTCACGGTGACGATCGAGACGCCCGCGACGCGCCTCGCACCCATCGGTGAGTCGTTCAACCGTACGGTCGACCCCGTTACCGGCTTTGCCGGGATGATCGTCAGCCTGAACGCTCGAGGCCCCGAAGACACGGCAGGCGCACGCAAGGCGACGGTTTCGGTCACTATCACCGTCAGCGAAGCAGGCTTGCGGACGATCTCGGCACATGGATCCACCGCGAGGATGGTGTTTCCGAACGGGAAGGGCGGCAGTGATCCGATCCCAGCGAACGTCGACATGCGTTGGACGTGGAAGCCCATCACCATCCACTCGTTGCTGGTGCCCGACCCGCACGACGTCATGGTTGTGGGAAGCTCGCTGGGCTCGCGAAAGGGAGTGAAGGGCGTCTATGGCACATACGGGACGCTCGACACGATCAGTGATGCCCGGTTGCAGCAGATTGAACGGGATATCCGACGAGCCCGAAATGCTGTTGCCAGCGCGACGCAGCGGCGCGCGAATGCTCCAGCCCCACGCAGCTATCCGAAGCTCTGGCAGCGGGAGTCCCGAGCGCTGCGGGAACTCCGCGCTGAGCTGGACCGCGAATGGCTGCCGATCGACCGTTCGAAGATGTCGACGTCTGACAGGTGCACGCCGTTCTGGCCCGACTCGCTCCGACGGATGGACAAGGACATTGCAGATGCCGACCCGGATTCTGCTGGTTGGAAGTGCACGACGAGCGACGGAAGAAGCAGCTTCTCCGTCGCTCCGAATGAGCGCGTGCTCACCGTGAACCAGCGGTTCGGATCCGGGATCCGATCATTCAACTACTCCTGATTGCGATCAGGAAATCGCATGCGACGCGTGCGTCTCTCCGCGATCGCTGCGACCGATGCGACGTCAGTGGGTGTGTGCGTGGGCGGAAGCGTGTGCCAGTGCATCGTCGTCGAGCCGCGTTGCGAGGATCGCCGCGATGAGGGTCGTGATGGGCATGGCAGCGATCAGGCCGATCGAGCCGACGAGGGTCGCCACCACCTGCGCGGCGACGCTCTCGCCGTTGAACGCATCTCCGGCAGACATGTCGCCGATCGCGAACACGAGCAGGATCGGCAGGGACGCGCCAGCGTAGGCGAGCACGAGCGTGTTCACGGTCGCAGTGATGTGGTCCCGGCCGACGACCAGCGATTCGCGAATCAGCCATCCGGTCGATCGGTCTGGACGAGCACGGCGCAGGGCCAGCACGATCGACGATTGGCTGACGGTCACGTCGTCGAGCACGCCGAGCGCGCCGATCACCACGCCGGCCAGCATGAGCCCCTGCACCGACAGGTTCCCGAGGTACGCCTGCAGGTAGGCGACCTCGTCGCCGGAGTGCCCGGTCAGGTGCGCAAGGTCGGTGAACAGCACCGCCAGCGCGAGCGTGAGGAACAGTGCGGCGGAGGTGCCGAGCGTCGCGGCGATGGTGATTGTGCCGATCCCGTGCGCGAGCGGGATCGTGAGCAGCATCACGGCGAGCGCTGCCACCGTGGCGACAACCAGCGGGTGCTCGCCCTGCACGAGCGCCGGTACGAGGAACCACACCACGACAGCCAGACTCCCAGCCAGTCCGAGCAGCGCACGAGCGCCGTGCAACCGCCCCGTCACCAGGACCACCACGACGAACAGGCCGACCAGCCAGTAGAGCGGCATCCGGCGCTCGTAGTCGCTGATCGAGTACGCCGGAACCTCGACGCCGCCGATCTGCGATCCCTCGGGAACGTCGCTCTTCACGACCCGCAGCACGTCGCCCTTCGTTGGGGCGGACTCGTCGTCTGCGTCGCCGGCGATGAAGCTCGACTCGTCCCCGGAGTCGGGACCGGTCAGCAGCTTCACCGTCACTTCCAGGCACTGCGACGAGCTGGGAACCTGGCACTCGACGCGATCGGTGTCGACGACCCGCGCCCGCTCGGTGTCAGGGAGCCTCGATTCAGGTCCGATCGAGCTGGGTGATTCGTCCGGCCACAGAAGCACCATCCCCGCGACCACCGCGACGAGGATGAGCGCGACCATGCCCCACATGGCGAGCACGACGCGATCCCGTCGGGGCGCTGAGGAATCAGTCGTCATGGCTTGCGTGGTCCGCGTGCGCGGCGTGGTCGGCATCGTCGTCTGCCCCGTGACTGTGCTCGTCACTGAACAGACCGACGAATGCGATCGTTCCGAGCAGTGCGATCACGAAGGCTGCCGCGACACCGGGATGCCGATACTCGCTCTGTGCCTCCGGAAGCAGGTGTCCGCCCGCGATGTAGAGCACCGCGCCTGCCGACAGCGCGGTGAGCGCGCCGAGCGTGGTGTCGCTCAGGTCGGGAATCGCAAGGACCACAAGCGTTCCCAAGACGATCATCCCGCCGATCAACGCCGCATTTCTTCGCATGCGTCGATGGGGCACGTTGCTCGCGATCAGCACCGCGGCAAACGACAGTCCGACCGGGATCTGATGGATGAGAATGCCGGCCGCGACCGCGGTCGACGCGGAATCGGACACCTCGTAGCTCGTCCCGATCACGAGACCGTCGGTGAAGTTGTGCAGTGCCAGGCCGATCAGGAACGGGAGGATCGCGTGTGCGGGTACGCAGCCATCCTCGTCGACCGGCGCGTGCGAGTGCGCATGTGCGTTGGCATGCGAGTGAGCGTGAGCATGCGGCTCGTGATGGTGCGTATGCGCTCGCATGAGTGCCTCGACGAGGAACAGTGCGAGGAAGCCGACACCGATCCAGAGTGCCGCATACGTCGTGTCGAGCGCGTCGAATGATTCGGGAAGCAGGTCGGCGAATGCAACGCCGAGCAGGATGCCTGCCGCGATCACGACCGACAGGTGATGGAACACCCTCGAACGTCCGAATGCGGTATCGACGAAGAATCCTGCTCCGAGAAAACCCAGAGCAGCGGCGAAGGAGAGCGCAAGTGCAATCATTGTTACATGATAACGATTCTCAGGTATCGAGTGCAATGGTACGCTGAGGCCAATGACGCGTCCTGCAGACATCGATGCCCGCACGCTGCTTCGCGACGTCGGCGTTCGCGCGACCGACCAGCGCATCGCGGTGTTCGACGCGCTCCGTGACGTCCATTCCGATGCCACTGCCCAGGAACTCCACGCCCACATGGCGAAAGCAGGCACCGAGCTCGGGCTTGCGACGGTCTACCGGGCACTCGGCGTGCTGGTCGATGCCGGACTCGTCGATGCGCTGCAGCACGGCGCAAGCACGTGCTACCGCGCGTGCGCACCCGGGCATCACCATCACCTCACCTGTGACTCGTGCCATGCCGTGATCGAGCTGCACGACTGCGGCGTGGAGGAGTGGGCCGATCGCATCGCTCGCCGCCATGGCTACACGGACGTGCACCACGTGGTCGAGCTGCATGGCACCTGCTCGGACTGTCGAGCGGCGTGACCACGCGTCAGGCCGCAGAAGCTCGTGGCAGTCGGCTGCATCGTATTCGCGCGCGAATCCGATGAAACGGTATGGACTCGAAGGATCGACCGCGAACGTCGGCCGTGTCGCATCCGCGCACGGTGACGCTTACGCTGCCGAAATTCGAGCTTTCCCCGACCGGTGCGCCGCCGCGCGAACACGAGCCGGCAGCGCATGCTGGATGGACTCCGACGCCTCCGGTGCCGCCTGTAGAGGCGTTGCCGGCCACGGCGCATGGCCACGACCACGCAGCGCCAACGCCACACGCGCACGATCATGCCGAGACGACATCGCATGGGCACGCGCACGATCACGCTGCACCGGTGTCGCATGCGCACGATCACGCGGAGCCGGTGCCGCACGCGCACGCGCACGATCACCCTGCGCCGGTGCCGCACGCGCACGCGCATGATCACGCTGCGCCGGCGCCGCACGCGCACGCGCATGATCACGCTGCGCCGGCGCCACACGCGCATGCACCTACGGCTGCAGCGTCGAACGCACACGGCCATTCCCATGCCCATTCGCACGCCCACTCGCATGCACACGCGCACTCCCACGCCGGAGGGAGCTGCGACGGCGATCACGGCCTGTTCGACGCGCACGTGCACGACTGGTCGCACCTGGCGATGCAGCCGCACAGTCGACGCATGCTCCAGCTCGCCTTCGCCGTCCAGTTCGCATTCCTCGTGCTCGAGGTTGTCGGCGGCGTCATGACGAACAGCCTCGCGCTGCTCGGTGACGCGGCACACATGCTCGCCGACGTGGGCGCGCTCGCGCTCGCGCTGCTCGCGGCCAACCTTGCGGCTCGCCCCGTCGACTCGCGGCGCACCTGGGGCATGCCGCGCGCCGAGGTGCTGGCCGCCGCGGTGAACTCTGCGACCCTCGTGGTCAGCTGCGTGTGGATCGCATACGAGGCGATCCACCGCCTGTTCGTCCCGGAGGAGATCGCGGGCAAGGGGCTGATCGCGATCGCGGTCGCAGGACTCGTCGCCAACCTGCTCGGTGCCTGGCTGCTCGCGCGCGCCGATCGCGACAACGTCAACGTGCGCGCCGCGATGCTGCACCTGCTCGTGGATGCCGCGAGCAGCGTGGGCGTGATCTTCGCGGGCATCGTGATCGCGATGGGTGGTCCGGTGATCGTCGACACGATCGCCTCGATCGCGATCGCCTACCTCGCGGTGCGCGGAACCTGGCCGGTGCTGCGCAGTGCCCTCGACTCGCTCGTCGATGCAGCACCGGACGGCGTGACCGCCGACGACATCGTCCGCGTGCTCCGATCGGCACCGGGCGTGACACAGGTGCACGACGTGCACGTCTGGGAGCCCGGACCACGACGCGTGGCGGCCACTGCCCACGTGCTCGTCGACCCGCGCGTGGACATCGGCAGCGCCATCACCGACCTGCGCACACTGCTGCTCGCCGAGCTGGGGATCGACCACGCAACGCTGCAGGTTGCCCCGGATCGAACGCGCGACCTGCTCACCGTGGAACGAACCCTCGATCGCGACAGCGCAATCGAGCGCGCCGTGCAGCTCGCGATCAGCGAGCGACCCACTGCCGATCCGGCGCAGCTGCGCGCGACGATCACCGCGCAGGCCGCGCACCTGGCGCCGGATGCGATCGTGTCGCCGGTGCGGCTCGCGACCGCGGCGCTGCACGTGCGCTGAACGATCCGCATCCCGACCACACGCAGACGGGCCACCCCGCCATCACGTCCGGCTCACCGTGTCCGGTCGTGATCGCGAAGTGGCCCGTCGCGTTGGTCGCGGCAGCAGGCCGGCCGTCCGTGCATGGCACGACCTGCTGCGCGACCGCGCTCCCCTGTTACGAGCGTCGGCTCGCCAGCCCGATGCTCGCGGCGCCCAGGGCGACGGCCATGAGCCCGCCCAGGAACAGCTCGAGCAGGCCGAGACCCGTGAACGGGAGCGACGCTGCGGTCGCGGTCGTTGCCGCGACCAGGGTGGTCGTCGACGGCGTCGCCGAGGCACCGGCAGTAGCGGTCGGCGTTGCCGGCGTGCTGCTCGGGGTGCTTGGCGTGGTCGTCGGCGTGGTTGCGCCGGACGAGGGCGCATTGGCACCCGGAGCACCGGCCGGTCCTGCCGGTCCAACCGGTCCCGCGGGGCCTGCCGGTCCAGCCGGTCCCGCGGGGCCAGCCGGTCCTTCAGGTCCTGCCGGTCCGGGAGGTCCTGCCGGAGGAGGCGTCGGTGCTTCCACGTCGCCGATCGTGTTGTCGCCGGTCTCCACCGGGCCGCTGTCGCCGCCGGTCGTGGTGGAGTTGATCGACGCATCGCCGCCGTTGCCGCCGTTGCCGCCGTTGCCGCTGTTGCCGCTGGTGGCGCTGACGTTCATGACGCACGACGAGCCGCTGCCGATCGCGAAGCAGACCGCGGCGGCGGTGTTGTGGCCGGTGTCGCCGCTGCTGCCACCGCTTCCGCCGGATCCACCCGACGCCGAGTTGGACGACGACGCGCCGCCGCCGTTGCCGCTCGAGGTGTTGCCGGTCGCGATCGCGTTCGAGTCGGCGTTCTCCACCGACACGTCGCCCGTCGACACGTCCTCGACCTCGGAGTCCGACGACGACTCGTTCGAGTTGCCACCGCCGCCGAACCACTCGTTGCGAACGCCTGCGGTGTTCGACAGCACGTCGAACGCCTCCTGCATCGAGACCTGGTTGGCAGGTCCCGCACTCGCGCTGCTGGTGGCATCGACCTCGCCGCTTGCGACGTCGATCATCGCGCCGGCGTTGGTGGTGTCGATCGTGTTGTCGCCGGTCGAGACCGGGCCCGACGCGCCGCCGGTGGAGGTCGACTGGATGCTGGCGTCTCCGCCATTCCCGCCGTTGCCGCCGTTGCCGCTGTCGCCCGACGTGAGGGTGGCGTCGACGTCGGCCGAGGAGCCGTCGCCGACCGCCATGGCGTTCGCCGTCAGCTCGTTGCAGCCGGTGCTGCCGCTGTTGCCGCCGTAGCCGCCTTCGCCGCCGGACGCAGAGTTCATCGAATCGACCGAGCCGCCGTTGCCTGACTTGGTGTTGCCCGTGGTGATCGCGCTGACGTTCGTGGTACCCACCGTCACGTCACCGGTCGAGACGTCCTCGACCTCGGAGTCAGCGTTCGACGAGTTGTCGGCGCCGCTGCCGCCGAACGGTCCGGGAGGTCCGACCGGTCCTGCCACGCCCGCGAACGGCAGCGCGTTGCCACTGCTGCTCGAGAGCTGGTCCGCCTCGGCGCTCGTCGCCGACGAGTCCGCGTTGACGTCGCCGCTCGATGCGTTGATCTCCGTGCCGCCGGATCCGCCGATCATGTTCGGTCCGGTGGTCACGCCGCCGCTGTTGCCGCCGGTGCTGTTGGACGTGATCGCGGCATCGCCGCCGGTTCCGCCGTTGCCGCCGTCACCGCTGTCGCCCGACGTCACGTCGGCGTTCACGGTCACGCTCGAGTCCGACCCGACCGCCATGCCGCCTGCCATGAGGAAGTTGTGGCCCGTGTCGCCGCTGTCGCCGCCGCTGCCGCCATCACCTGCATCGGCGCAGTTGATCGACATCACGTTGCCGCCATCGCCGCTCGAGGTGTTGCCGGTGGTGATGGCGTTGAGATCGGTGGTCGTGACCGTGACGCTTCCGCTATAGGCGCCGTCGACCTCCGAGTCGGCAGACGACTCGTTGCTGGTGCCGCCGCCGAAGTGCGGACCGTTGAAGTCGGACGTTCCGACCGAGTCGCCGACGGGCTGGACCGCGTCGTTGAACGCGGCCTGGTTGGCCTCGGCGCTCGTGGCCGACGACGAGGCGGTCGTATCGCCGCTCGATGCGCTGATCGTCGCGCCATCCGGCTCGATGGTGTTCGTGCCGGTGGACACGCTGCCGCTGTCGCCGCCGGTGGCCTGCGAGTTCACGGTGGCGTTGCCGCCGTTCGCGCCCTGGCCGCCGTTGCCGCTGTTGCCCGACGTGGCGTTCGCGTTCACGGTCGCGGTCGAGCCGCTGCCGACGGCCGCGCCCATCGCGATCACGGTGTTGCCGCCGGTGCTGCCGCTGCCGCCGCCGCTTCCGCCGTTGCCGCCGGACGCGTGGTTGGAGGAAGTGGCCCCGCCGCCATTGCCGCTGCTGGTGCTTCCGGTTGCGATCGTGTTGGCGGTCGTCGTCTCGACATCGACGCTGCCGGTGCCGACGTCCTCGGTCTCGGAGCTTGCGCTGCTGGCGTTGGAGCTGCCGCCCCAGCCGCTGCCGCTGGATGCCTGGTTGGCCTCGGCCGACTGGGAGGTCGAGGCAGCGCCCGTGTTGCCCGAGTTCGCATCGACCGTCGCGGCTCCTGCAACGGCGGTCGGCCCGAACGCGGCCACGCCGGCGCACGACACCGTCGTGACCAGCAGGCGCATCTTGGGGTTTCGCTTTGACATGGTGAGCTGTTCCTTTCGCCCCCGCTCAGGGGATCGATGGTGTTCGCTGCGGCGGCATCGGGCCGCCGACGAAAGGGGTTGTGCCGCCGCCGACGGGCAGATCACCGGGCCCCGCGGCGGCTTCGTCAGCTCCGTCGCGTGCCCGCACCCCGGGCGCGCAGGTCGGAAGCGCTCGTGCACGGATCCGCACCCCTCGGGCACGACGCGCCCGCGCCCGTGCCATGAACGCACCGGGGGCCCGTCCTGGACGGGCCCCCGGCTGGTGGCGTGGTGCGTGTAATGCGAGGCGCGTGGTGGTGGTCGCGTGCCTCGCGCGTCTGGATCCGCTCGGTGGAGGGCGGGTGTCAGACGATCTGGTTCTCGAGCGCCCAGCGGGCGAGCTCGGTGCGGCGCTGCACGCGTGCCATGCGTCGGATCCGAGTCAGCCGGTTCTGCACCGTGCGCGTCGACACGTACAGGGCTCGGGCGATCTGCTCGTCGGTCTCGCCGTCCACGACCATCCGCACGATCTCCGCATCGGCCTGTTCGAGGCGAGTCACGTCGCCACCCATGGCGTCGGGCACGCCGGTCGCCGGCGACACAACCGCCGATGCGACCTGTGGCGAGAGCACCGTGCCGCCCTGGTGCACCGCGATGATCGCGTCGGCGATCTCGCGTGCGGGCTGTCGCTTCACGACGTACCCGCGCGCACCCGCGTGGAGCGCACCGAGCACGAGCGCGGGGCGTTCGGACGCGCTGAACACGAGCACCTGCACGTTCGGGTGCAGGCGGCGGATGCGCTGAATCAGCTTGGGCCCGTCCATGTCGGGCAGGTGCAGGTCCACCAGCGCCACGTCGGGCTCGTTCATCACGAGCGCATCGAGCAGGTCACGCGCCGACGCGACGGCGTCGCGTACCTCGACGCGCCCGTCCTCGGCAAGCGCATCGGCGATCGCGCTCCTCACGATCGGAAAATCCTCGACGATCGAGACGCTGACGGTCATGAAACTCCCCTTTCCCCGGACCCGAAGGCCCATGTCCCTGACGCATCCCCGTGCGCCTCAATGCAGCGCACGGTACGCCCTCCCGCAGGGCACGGAAGGCCATGCCGGGAAGGCTTAGGCAGGTCCTGCAGCCGTGACGCACCAGGGGTGCACGACCGTGCACATCAGCCAGGTGGATCCTGTGGTGGCGCCGGCTCGGTGTGCACCACCACATCCACCAGCTCGGGCACCAGCTCGCCGAGCCGCTCCTCGACCCGCGTCGCGAGCACGTGCGCGTCGCTCAGCGTCTGGTCGCCGGCGGCGAGCACGGTCACGGCTGCGACGAGCCCGCGCTGCGTTCGCCGAACGCGCACGTCGACCGTGTCACGCCCGGTCACCTCGAACGCCGCCTCCGACGCCGCGCTGCGCACCGCCGCGTCGTCGTCGACCGTTCCTGCCACCGATGCATGCACGTCCACCGGCTCGATGTGCACGTCCACGTGCGTCAGCTCGGGCACGCCTGCGCGGATGTCGTCCTCGACGCGATCGGCCAGGTCGTGCGCTGCGTCCAGGCGCATGTCGGGACGCACCTTCAGGTGCAGCGACACCTCCGGCACGCCGTCGATCAGCAGCACCCGCACGTTGTGCACCTCGTGGATCCCGGGGTGTGCGAGCGCGGCAGCGGTGACCCGGTCGCGGAGCGTCGCGCTGCGCTCGTCGGGCTCGACGTGCACCACCACGTCGCTGCCCGGCAGCGCCCGCTCGACCGCATCCTCGACCGCGTCTGCGAGCGCATGCCCCTGACCGACGTGGTCGGTGGCCGACACGCCGATCACCACGTCGGCGAGGTACGACCCGGCGCTGCGGCGAATGCGCAGGCGTCGCAGCGTGATCGGCAGGTCGAGCGAGTCGATCGCGCGGGTGGCCGTGCGCTCGGCCGCCTCCGGTGCCACGTCCATCAGCACCTGTGCGTTGTCCCACAGCAGCCGCCACGCGTTGAACGCGACGATCGCCGCGACCACGAGCGCGGCGATCGAGTCGCCCGGGCCGAATCCGAGCGCCACGAGCGCGAGCCCGGCGAACACCGCGATCGAACCCGCGAGGTCGCTTGCGAAGTGCAGCGCGTTGGAGGCCAGCGCCGGGCTGCCGTGCACCGCAGCGGCGCGATGGCTCACGACCGTGCGCCACGCATCGATCGCGATCACCACGAGCGCCACGCCGATCAGCCAGCCACCCACCGTCGGCACGTGCGTGCCGGTGACGAGCCGGTGGATCGCCTCGTAGGAGATGTACGCCGTGGCGAGCAGCAGGATGATCGACTCCGCAAGCGCCGCCAGGTGTTCGGCGCGCCCGTGACCCCACGGGTGACGCCGATCGGGCGGGCGCTGGCCGACGCGGATCGCGATGAATGTGAGCACGGCGGCGATCAGGTCGGCGCCGGAGTGGAGCGCCTCGGCGAGCAGGCCGAGGCTGCCGGACGCGGCGCCTGCGCTGAGCTTGATCGCCACGAGCAGCAGCGCAGCAACGATCGACGCGAGCGCAACGCGTCGCTGCTGGCGGTGGCTGCCGTCGTCGGGCGGGGACGCGTGCACGGACCTACCATAGCGTGGGACCCGGAATGCAGTGACAGATTTACGCAGACTCTGGTTCGACGCCGGTACGGACCGGCAGCCGCGCTGCCGAGGCATGGCGCGGACCACCGCGCCATCCCGGATGCCGCGCGCGTGACGCGCCCACGACGCCCCCGTGGTCGCGCGCCCGCATCGCGGCTGGGATTCACGCACCACCACAGACGTCCGGAGGACGCCACGACCATGCACCGCACCGAGGCAGCCAACGCACATGTCGAGACGATCGCCGCCCTGGCACTTGCCAGCGGCCTGATCACGTCGGCAGCTGCGCTCGGCGGCGCGCGCCCCGCGGTCGTGGCGTCCTTCGCGATGTCGCTCGCGGCACTGCTCGCGATCATCGGTGCGGTCATGCTCGCCCGCGCCGCTCGCGGCGCATCCGCCCGTGCCGCCGGCAACAGCACCGACCAGCTCGTCGACGACCTGCGCGCCGTGGTCGACGGCCACGCCGATCGGCTCGCCCCGACCGGCAACGCCGACCTCGATCAGGTGCTCGGAGTGCTCATGGACCAGCGACGCGGCGACGTGGAGCACGCAGCGCGCGTCGATGCGCTCATCGAGGACTGGACCGGCTGCGTGCAGCGTCTGGCCGAGGGCGACCTCGCCCGCGACGTATCGTTCGACCCGGAGGACACGCTCGGCTCGGCGCTCGCCCTGCTGCAGGGGCGCCAGCGCGAGTTCGCAGACGTTGCCCGCCGCATCGCCGACGGCGACCTCACCGTCAACGTCGAGGCATGGAGCGAGCGTGACCTGATGGGCTTCGCGCTCTCCGGCATGGTCGACGGGCTGCGCGAGACCGTCGGCGAGCTGCGCGACGCGAGCGACCGCCTGCAGGCCTCGTCCAGCAGCATGACCGGCATCTCCGGCGAGGTCAGCCGCGGCATGGAGGAGGTCGCCGTGCAGACCGGCCAGCTCGCCACCGGCGCCGAGAGCCAGGTGCGCGTGCTCGAGTCCACGCAGGGCGATGCCGAGCGCGCGGTCGAGGCCTCCCGCGACGCGCTCGCAGTGACCGCCGAAGGCGTCAAGAGCGTCGAGCTCGCCGACGGCACGATGGCGGCGCTCGCCACCGCGTCCGCCGAGGTCAAGGACGCAATCGACTCGCTGTCGGAGCGCTCCGGCAAGATCGTCGACTTCGTCGGGATGATCACCACGATCGCCGACCAGACCAACCTGCTTGCGCTCAACGCCGCCATCGAGGCTGCGCGCGCCGGCGAGCACGGCCGTGGATTCGCGGTCGTTGCCGACGAGGTCCGCAAGCTCGCGGAGGAGAGCCAGCGCTCCGCCGCGCAGATCAGCAAGCTCGTCGAGGAGATCCAGGGCGAGACCACCCGAACCGTCGAGGTCGTCGAGCGCACCGTCGACCAGGTCGGCGACGGCACCCGCGTCGTGGGCGAGGCCCGCGCCGCCTTCGAGCAGATCCGCACCGCGATCGACCAGTCGAGCGAGCGCGTGGCAGGCATCCTCACCTCGCTCGGCGAGGTCGCCACGGTCGCCAACAACGCATCCGTCTCCACCGAGGCCGTGAGCGCCGCCACCGAGCAGACGAGCGCGTCGATGCAGGAGCTCGACGCGAGCGCCGCCACCACCGCGCAGCTCTCCAACGCGCTCGCCCAGGTCGCCGCGCGGTTCCAGCTCGAGGCGTCCTCCGATTCGGTCGACGACGACGACCAGCCGCTCGTGACCGAGCAGGCGACCGCTGCCGCGCCGACCCTGATCGTGGAGCAGGTCGCTGAGGCCGAGGCCGAGCCGGCCAGCGCCGAGCCACGCACGCCGAGCGTGTTCCCGAGCGCCGCGGCAACGATGGCGCTGCCGTCGCACCTGCCCGAGGATCGACCGGGCGAAGCTGCCTGACCGTCAGCCGGCAGCCGCCGGCGTGGGCGGCGTTCCGCCGCGCGCGTGCGTGGTCGTCGTCGCCCCTGATCCGGAGTCGCTGCGGAAGCGATCGAAGCTCGCAATGCGAAGCTCCGGATGCCGCTCGACGATCGAGCGCGACGCGGTCCAGCACGCCATCTCGCCGAGCGGACCGGAGATCGCGCGGAACTGGCGGACGAGCGCATCCACCGCGACCTCGTCGGTCGCCGATGCGGTACCGGACTCCTCGTCGATGCTGATCCCCGGAACCGAGCGCAGCACGCCGCGCGCGGTCTGCGGGCCGAGCACGCGCTCCTGCGCCACGAGGATCGCGGACGGAAGCGCCTCGAGCGGGGGCAGCTGCGCGGTCTCGTCGGACTCGGCGAGCGCCTGCTCGGGGCTCCATGCGCGGGCCGCGTCGTCTGCGGCCTGCTGGGCGCGAACGTCGGCAGCGAGGAACAGGTAGGCGGCGACGGAGCTCGCCACGATGAACGCGCCGTAGAGCAGGTCGCTGATCTCGCCGTTGTAGAAGATGTCCTTGGCGATCCGGTAGTTGAAGAACAGGTCGCCGATGTAGAGCAGCAGGATCGACACGGTGTAGGCGAGCACGGGCGCGAAGAAGCGACCGCCGGCGGCGCGGCGCGCGCCCACCGCGACGATGATCGCGGCGGCGAGCAGCACCACGTCGCTGAGGATGTAGGTGGTGCTGATCACCGCGGCGAGCGGCGTGTCGAACGTGCCGGCCTCGGGTCCGGTGATTCCGAACGGCAGCCACGAGGCGGGCAGCATGATCCACGCGTTGAGGGGAAACGCAACGGCAAGCGTGAGTGGCAGCCAGCGCCAGTCGCGGCCGGTGAGCCCGACGACCTTGGACAGCTCCCAGAGCGCCCACCCGGCGAAGGGGAGCACGGCGAGGTAGCCGGCGTCGGCGAGCGAGGGGTACGGAGCGTCGTCGCCGCCGACGTTCTTGAGGAACCAGTAGAAGTTCCCGAGGCCCCAGAGCACGGTGCCGATCCCGTAGGCGAGCAGCGCGCGACCGATCGCGCTCGACCAGCCGCCGTAGCGCCGGGCGATCGAGACCTGGAAGACGAAGAACGGCACGGCCACGAAGCTGGCGTTGAGCACGCCGAAGTAGATGGGATCCCACGGGTTGCGCCAGTTGAAGTCGGGGGTGGTGGCGCCCCAGTCGGTGACCGACTGGACGTACGTGAAGTGGGCGATGATCGCACCCGCCCAGAGGATCAGGAACGTGCGGAACCACGTGAGCTGCGAGCTGTTCATGCCGGCAGCCTTCCCGAAATCGTGCGGTTCGATTCGCTGACGGAGCGGTGCTGAGTGCCTGCAGCGGTTTCGCGGTAGCGTGGGGGCGTGGCTGATGCGCTCGTGATCCTGGTCGACGGCTCGAACGTGCGGCGTTCGACGTGGCCGAACCCGTCGCCGGCGCAGCTCGTGGAGGCGCTCGATGCATGGCGCGCCGGGTGGCGCGAAAAGGTCGCTGCGCTGGTCGAGGTCGTGGTGGTGTTCGACGGTCGTTCCGGCGCCGGATCGACCGAGCTCGTGGAGGTGATCGACGTGCCGTATGCCGACGACGAGCTCGTCGACGTGGCACGCGAGGCGATCGAGCTCGGCGCGCGCGTGGAGGCAGCGACGAGCGACCGCGAGCTGTGCGAGCGCCTGGAGGCCGCAGGCGCGACCGTCACGTGGGGCGGCGGTCGCCTCCTGCGCGAGCTCGGGCTCGCGCGAGGCCGGTGAACCGCGAACGTATGTTCGATTTGGTGTGTCTGGTCGCCTGTCTACAGTACGGGCATGGCGGATGGTGGATACAAGCGGTGTAGTCGATGCGGACGCGACCTGCCGACCTCGTCATTCAGCCGAGATAAGAATCGGCTTCGTGCGAATTGCCGCGACTGTGCGCGCGATGTTTGGCGAAACTGGTACTCGAAGCCAGAGAATCGCGAGCGCCACATCAAGCACAACGGCGGCACCAGCAAGCGACTAATCGAGCGAAACCAGCGGTACCTGCTTACGTATCTATCGAAGCATCCATGTGTCGATTGCGGGGTGGCTGACGTGCGCGTGCTTGAGTTCGACCATGTCCGTGGAGTGAAGGTTGCGGACGTGGCCTCGACCGTTTCCCGTGGGTGGTCGATTCGGAGAATCGAAGCCGAGATCGACAAGTGCGACGTCGTCTGTGCGAATTGTCATCGCATACGCACCGGTGACCGGGCAGGGTACTATCGCCATGTCAATGGCGCGTAGCTCAGCGGGAGAGCGCTCGGTTTACACCCGAGAGGTCGCGGGTTCGACACCCGCCGCGCCAATCGAGATGTCACTTCGCAGCTTCATGATGGGCGGGCCGTGGCGGGCGCGCTTGGCGTTCAACCTGTGGCCGTGCATCCGCGGCACGGGCGGGCGGGTCACGCACGTCGCGCCGGACTGGAGCGAGCTTGCGGTGCGCCTCCCGCTCAATTGGCGCACGCGCAACTACGTCGGCACCACCTACGGCGGCAGCATGTACGCAGCGCTCGACCCGTACCTCATGCTGATGCTGATCCAGCGCCTCGGGCCCGGATACGTGGTGTGGGACAAGGCCGCGAGCATCCGCTTCCGCAGGCCCGGTCGCTCCACGCTGACCGCCACGTTCCGCGTCGGCGACGACGAGCTGGCCGAGCTGCGCGAGCTCGTGGACCTCGAAGGCGGCCGCGTGGACTGGGTGCGATCGATCGACCTCGTCGACGAGCACGGCGAGGTGCACGCCACCGTGGAGAAGGTGCTCTACGTGGCGACACGCGCGGCCGACCGGGAGCGTCGAGCGGGCCGTTCGACCAGCTGACCGGCGCGCTGCGGCCTCGCATCGGCCGGGATCGGGGCTACAGTCCCGGGCGGTTCGTGCCGAGGGATCACCTGATGGACGACGAACTGAGGATCCTGCACGAGGCGATGGTGCTCAAGGACCGGCTGCGCGTGCTCGCGGAGCTGCAGTCCACCTGCTGGGAGGAGCTGCTCGCACGCGGCTTCGACCAGGGCATCGCCGAGCAGCTGCTCGTCGAGTGGTCGCGCAACGCCTACGGCATGACCTTCCGTGCGCTGCCGGAGCCGCAGCTCGAGCAGGACCTCGACGACCTCCTCGGCCCGGCGCAGCCCGCCGGTCCGGCCGCCGCCGGCGACGATCCGACCAGCGTTCCGCCCGGCGAGCCCTGGCTGCAGCTGGTCGACGACGTCGACGCCGAGCTCGACGCCCGACGCGAGAGCACGGGCCGCGACGACTCCGAAGGCCGCGACGCCGCCTGACCGCAAGCCGCCTCGCGTCGAGGCAACCTTCCGAGCCCGCCGGCGACGGGGGCTGCTGCTCAGGCCGCAGCGGCGAAGTCGTCGCCGTCGTCCACCGCAGTGGGGTCGACGACCTCCTCGGCGCGGCGGAACTCCGGATCCACCGTGACGAGCTCCTCGTCGGGCTCGTGCTGCTCCTGCGCCGGCGCCGTGCGCGCCGCCAGCTCGACCGCCTGCGGATCGATCGCCCGCGCCTTGAGCGCCTGCAGGAACGCGCGAACCACGTCGGCGTCGAACTGCACGCCGGCACCCGCCACGATCTCGTTGATCGCCTTGAGCGGCGACAGCGCCGGTCGGTAGGACCGCGAGCTGGTCATCGCATCGAAGGTATCCGCCACGGCGAGCACGCGCGCGCCGTCGGGGATCGCGTCGCCGACGAGGTTGTGCGGGTAGCCGCCGCCGTCGACGCGCTCGTGGTGGCTCACCACCCACGGCACGATCTCCTCGGGCGCCACGCCGGCGATCATGCGGGCGCCGAGCACGGGATGCTGCTGCATCTCCTTCCACTCGGCCTCGCTCAGCTTGGCGCTCTTGCGCAGCGTGCTGTCGCGCACGCCGATCTTGCCCACGTCGTGGAGCAGGCCCGCCACGCGCAGCAGCTCGAGCCGGTCGGGCGACCAGCCGAGCTGGGTCGCGATCGCCACGCTGTAGCGCGACACGTTCTCGGAGTGGCGCGCGGTGTACGCATCACGCGCGTCGAGCGCGCGGGCGAGCGCGAGCACCGCGCGCAGGCGGGCGTTGCGCTCCATCAGCTCGAGGCGCTCGTCGGCGCTCAGCACCTTCACGACCTCGGGGTCGTAGCAGGTGATCGACGCCTTGCCGTTCAGCTTGCCCCAGTAGAGCGTGCCGTTGGCGACCTGCACCAGCTCGTGCCCTTCGGACGCGTCGGCCGGTGCGGCGGCGATCCCCATCGTGAGCGTGGGGCGGATCGACGACAGCGGGCGAAGCTCGCCGACCGCCGCTGCAACCCGCTCCGCGAGCTCGCGTGCCTGCGCCTTGTCGGCGCCCGGAACGGCGATCGCGAACTCGTCGCCACCGTTGCGGAAGAACAGCTCGCCACCGGTCAGCGTGCGACGGATCACCCACGCGATCTCCTGCAGGTAGCGATCGCCTTCGGCGTGCGAGAACGAGTCGTTGAGCAGCCCGAAGTCGTCCACGTCGAACACGATCAGGGCGATCGGTCGGCCGGCAGCGAGCGACCGCTCGACCTCCTCGGGAACGAGCTCCTGGAACATCCGATGGCTGAGCGCATGGGTGAGGTGGTCGGTGTCGGAGGTCCGCGCAGACCGGATCGCGCTGATCGCGACCAGCGTGCAGCGCGCGAGCAGCAGCGCGCCCAGCACCGCCAGCACGCCGTGCGACGCGATCCCGTCGCCGGCGCGCGTGGACGCCGTGGTGGCGAGCACCCCGCCGAGCAGGGCGAACGGCACGAGCGACACCAGCAGCTCCCACGTGGTGGAGCGCTCCATCAGCGGCAGGTGTGCACCGTTCGCCGACGCGGTGCGTCGAAGCGCCGCGCCGAACCCGATCGCCGCCATGCCGAGCAGCCAGCCCAGCGCCACCACCGGCAGCGTGCCGGAGCTGAGCACCGTGTCTCGCCACGCGTCGTCGATGCCGCCGTGCCCCACGCCCTTGAGCGCCATCCCGAGGTCGCTCGCCACGAGCCCGCCGAGGCCGAACGTCGCGAGCAGCTCCGTGCCGCGGATGTCCTCGCGCCCGACCTGGCTCAGCACGGTCACCACCGCCACCAGCAGCAGCGTGCCGAGCGCCGGCGTGGCGAGCATCGTGACGCGATCGATCGTGCCTTCCGCGGCCGACGTGCCGAGCAGCGCGCTCGACAGGATCGTCCGCCACGACACGACGTATGCGAGCACCGCGACGCACGCCAGGTCGAGCAGCGTGCCGATCGTGGCGGTGGGAGAGAGTCGACGTACCCAGTGCAGCACCCCGATCGTGCCGAACAGCAGCATCGCGGCGTGCGCGATCGCGCCGATCAGCGGCGTGGCACCGGATGCGGCGGCGCCGCCCGGCAGCAGCACCACGAGCGACGACACCGACGCAGCGCCGGCCGCCAGGCCCACGAACACCCAGCCGGTCACGTCGCGACGCGGCAGGTCGCGTCGCCGTGACACGCCGAGCGCAAGCCACGACGACAGCAGCGCCGGCACGACCATCACGAGCACGCCGAGCAGCTCGTTGGTCGAGGGCGGCAGGAAGCCACGGATCGCGAACCACACGATCGAGAGCGCAGCCATGACCAGCACGAGCGGTGCCGCGAACGGAACGCGGGCGACGTCGGCCGAGGGCACGGCGATCGAAGGCGTGGGCGCAGGCAGTGCGTCCACGTGGCCTGTGGGCTGATGGGCCATCACGCGCGACATCGGCCTGAGCAGGCAAAACCTTGAGGTCAACGTGACGGGCGCGCGCGTCGCGCGCGTGCGAGGCGTGCGCGTAGGATGGTCGTGCATGGCTCCCGATGTCTCCGTCATCGTCGTCACCTGGAACGCACGCGACCACGTCGATCCGTGCCTGCAGGCCGTGCTCGAAGCGGGCGGGGCCGGTGTCGAGGCGGAGCTCGTCGTCGTCGACAATGCCTCCACCGACGACACGGCGCGACACGTTCGCGACACCTTCCCGACGGTGCGCGTGGTGGAGACCGGTCGAAACGGCGGCATGGCTGCGGGCAACAACGCCGGCATGCTGGCGGCCGATCCCGCGAGCCGTGCGTTCCTGCTGCTCAACTCCGATGCCTACCTGCACGACGGTGCGATCGCCACCATGCTCGAGCGGCTCGACGACGAGCCGGCCGGAACCGTTGCGGCCGTGGTCCCCGCGCTCGAGAACGAGGACGGATCCCCGCAGCGCTCCGTGCGTGGATTTCCGACGCTCTGGCGGTACGCGACCGAGCTGCTGTACCTGCGTCGTCTGGCGCCGCGATCGCGTGCGTTCAACGCGTTCTACGGCGGCGGGCTCGACCTGTCGCGGCCGCAGCGGATCGACTGGGCGACCGGAGCGTGCCTGCTCGTGCCGCGCGACGCGGTGGATGCGGTCGGGCTGATGGACGAGGCGTACTTCATGTACGGCGAGGAGGTCGACTGGCTGCGCCGGATGGCGCAGGCCGGTCGTGGCGTGTGCTGGGAGCCGCGCGCCACGGCGACCCACCTGGGCGGCGGATCCGCGCGCAGCGACTGGGGAAGCCTGTACCAGCGACAGCTCGCCAACCACGTGCGCTACATGGCGCGCTGCGAATCACCGCGCGCCGCACGGCGGCTGCGGCGGCTGCTCGTGTGGTCGATGCGCCTGCGCGCTGCGACGTGGCACGTGGCGGCGACGCTCGTGCCCGGCAGTGGCCGATCCGTGCGCCGCGATCGTGCCCGGGCGTTCGCCCAGGGCGCGCGCACGGTCGCCGCGATCGACCCGGCAGCGGTGGATCCGCCCGTCGTGCCCGAGTGGCCGGCGACGGGTGCCCTGCAACGCTGACGCCCTGCGGCCCGATATCCGGGCAGGACGACGTGTGGACCGGGACTTCCACGCGCATGCACCGCCGGACGGGGCGAGTGCAGGGACGTAAAGGGACGACATGAGTGGCATCGGATCGACGAGCAGCGTCACGCTGCCGAGCGCGCAGAGCCTGTTCGGCGCTGCCGGCGGCACCGCATCGACGACCCCCGTGGCGGGGCCGACGGTCAGCGGAGTAGGGGGGACGACGACCCTGCCGAGCGCGGCACCGACGGATTTCTACGGTACCAACCCGACGCCGCTCGACCAGCCGCATCCGCAATACCCGGGCCTGATCCAGTCGCACGTGGCGGTGCTGCAGGCGATCGGCACGCCCTCCGCGATCATCCAGCAGATCAGCGACCAGCGCCCGCAGGCGGAGTACATCGACCGCTACATCCAGGGCGAGATCATGCAGAACCCGGAGGGGTGGGACGACGTGGTCGGCAACCCGCGCGGCACCGCGCGCGCCGGGCTGCAGCAGCTCATCCCGGGCGTGCAGCTTCCCGCACCGGGGCAGGGCAACACCGGCTACATGCCCGACGGGTCGCCGGTGAGCGGCGTGAACGTTCCCGGCCTGTCCACGCCGACCGGTCCGGTGCTCGATCCCACGACCGGGATGCCGAGCACCAGCGGTGGCGCGGAGGGCCTGATCAAGGGCCTCGTCTGGGCCGGCGTGGCAGTGGGCATCGGGCTGATCGGCTGGAAGCTCTTCAAGGGCAAGGGCAGCTCGAAGGCGACCGAGGACGCGATCAACGGGATTCGCAACCTGACCGGCAACGGCGGCGCCGGCTGGGGCGCGGGCGAGGTCGGCAATCACCTCGACGACCTGGCGAAGCTCGTGAGCTCCGGCAAGGCCAAGCCTGAGGAGCTCGCAGCCGCGTACCGCACGCTGCAGCTGAGCCAGTTCGCCGCCGGTGGCGGTCTCGTGAGCGACATCGCGAGCACGAGTGCGAACACGGTTCGTGCAGCGACGCTCGACTCGATCGCGCGCGGGTTCGGGCCCGCCGACGGGAGCGTGATGAGCATCGTGCACTCGTCGATCCTCGGCAACGTGCCGTTCAAGGATGCTGCGGAGTTCTCGCTCGCAAGCCGCGGCATGGGCGTGCTCGAGAAGGCCGTCGCGACCGGGCAGCTCGGCGAGCTGGCCACCGCGCGC
>JAGQUL010000210.1 GCA_020438525.1 Thermoleophilia bacterium
ACGAGCACCTTCTTCATGCGGACCTTGGATCGCTCCGCGCGCTTCACGACCGTGCGCTGCTGGGCCTGGGCCTTGGCGAGCCGTCGCTCCTGCTTGGCGACGCGCTTGGTGGCGGTGCGGACGCGCTCGAGGATGCTCGCGTCCTGGTCGCCGACGCGCTCGATCGTCTCGAGTCGGGCGAAGAAGTCCTCGAGCGATCCGGCCTCGGCAACCTGCTGCAGGCCGCTGGTGCCGCCGCCGTCTCGATAGATCGCGAGCGCGCGCTCCTGCAGTCGACCCTTTGCGGAGTGCAGGTCGCGCCGCGCGGCCTTGAGCTTCGCGCGGGCGTCCTTGACGTCGGCCTGGATGCCACGCAGCTCGACGATCGCGCCGCGCCACTTCTCCTGCAGGTCGCCGTAGCGATCCTCGAGCTCGGAGACCTTGCGGTCGAGCTCGGCGGCCTGCGCCTGCTTGGTGGACAGGGGAGTCGCTGGAGCAGCGGCGGGAATCGCGATCGCGAGCGCGGCGGCAACGCCGGCAGCAGCCAGCGCGATCGAACGAAGCGGCACCGTGCGGGGCGACCGGCGGGCCGCCGTGGATGCGGTGAAAGGACGCATGGGCGGGGATTCTATGCACCACGTTCGGCGCAGTTGCCGCAGTTCCTTCCCGCATCGCCCGAACCCCCAATCACACGGGGGCCTTGCAGATCATCAACATGATCAACCAGACGGTCGTCGCCCTCTCTGCCCCTGCGGTCGGCGACTGCGCGCGCAGGCCCAACACCGCGCACCCGTGCCACCGACCGGGGCACCCCGACCGGCGGAAGATATGCTCGCGCGCGATGACTACGCGACCGTCCGCCTCCGCATCGCCAGCCCCCGGCTCGGGCCAGTCCGCCAAGGCAGCGCCCGCCGTGCTGCTCGTGGACGACCACGACCTGTTCCGCGCCGGCCTGCGCCAGCTGCTCAAGGCACAGGGCGTGCGCGTCGTGGGCGATTCCCGCTGCGAGCCGTCGGCGATCGACATGGCGCGACGCACGCGCACGACCGTGGCGCTGTTCGACTCGCACGACGTCGACGGCGCGTCGACCGCACCGCTGATCGAGACCTTCACCACCGAGCTTCCCGAGACCGGCGTGGTGATGTTCACGCGCTCGACCGAGCGCGAGGACGTGTACGCGGCGATCCGCGCGGGCGCGCGCGGCTACCTTGCCAAGGGCGCGCCGGTCGAGCAGCTCGCCGGCGCGATCCGCGCGGTGCACGCCGGGGCGGCGTGGATGCAGCCGACCGTGATCGCTACGGCTTTGGAATTCATTCGCACGGGCCAGCTGCCGATCACTCCCAGGTCGAACATGAGCGAGCGGGAGATGGAGGTGCTGCGGCTGATCGCCGAGGGCCTCGACAACAACGGCATCGCCGCGACGCTCGGAATCAGCGCCAAGACGGTGAAGAACCACGTGTCCAGCATCCTCATGAAGCTCGGCCTCACCAACCGCGTGCAGGCGGCGGTGTTCGCCGTGAGGTCGGGGCTGTCGTGACGCAGCACGCCCCGATCGTTCGGGTGCGGCTGGTCGTCGTCGCCCTGCTGAGCCTGCTCGTCGCGGGCACGACCGCGCTTGCGAGCGCGGCGCCTGCGCATGCGGGGCTCGACGACAGGATCGGCGCCGCGGTCCAGCGCAGCGGCGTTGCGTCCACGACCAGCGTGTACGTGTGGGACCAGACCTCCCGGCGCGTGCTGTACTCGCGCGCGGCGACGCGGCGCGCGACTCCGGCGTCGACGATGAAGCTGCTCACGAGCGCGGCGGCGATGGCACGGTTCGGGCCCGACCACCGCTTCCGCACGAAGCTCGCGCTGCGCGGAACGCAGACGGGCAGCACGTTCGTGGGCGACGTGTGGCTGATCGGCGGCGGCGACCCGTCGCTGAGCACGTATGGATTCCGCAGGTCGAACTACGGCGGCTCGGGCACGAACATCGCGGCGCTGGCCGGTGCGCTGAAGCGGCGCGGGATCACGCTCGTGCGCGGGCACATGATGGTCGACGACGACCTGTTCGACGAGGTGCGCTACGTGCCGCAGTGGAAGCCGAGCTTCTACTACGACGAGACGGGCGCGCTCGGCGCGCTCACGGTGAACCAGTCGCAGATGGGGCGCTGGATCGGCACGCGCTCGACGCGCAAGCCCGACGTGTACGCAGGCGAGACCCTGCGCACGATCCTCAAGAACCAGGGCGTGGAGATCACCGCGCGCACGGAGCCGGGGAGCGTGCCCGACGATGCCACGGTGGTGGCGCAGGTGGCGAGCCCGACGCTGCGGGAGCTGCTCGCGCACATGAACTCGACGAGCGACAACTTCTACGCGGAGACGCTGATCAAGCAGCTGGGCGTGGAGCGGTTCGGCGAGCGCGGCGACGGGTCGACGGCCGACGGCGCGCGGGCGGTGCGCGCGGCGCTCGTGGACCTCGGCGCGGACATGCGCGGCGTGTCGATCGTCGACGGCAGCGGGCTGGCCTACGGCAACCGAGTCACGGCGCGTGCGGTGGGCCACGTGCTCGGGCTGGGCGCCCAGGCCGAGTGGGGCGAGGCATGGATCCACACGTTCGCGCAGAGCGGACGCAGCGGCACGCTGCGGCACCGCATGACCCGCCGCCCCTACTACAGCCGCGTCTACGCAAAGACCGGAACCCTGCGCCACGCCAGCGCCCTCGCGGGCTTCGCGCACCGCCTCGGCAGCAACCGCCGCTACGGGTTCGTCGCGCTCACCTACGACCCCCGCGGCCGCCAGATCAACTACTACCGCGCCCACAGCCTCCAGGATCGCATCGCCATGATCCTCGTGCGCTGATGGTCGCGGATGCGCGCTCGACTTCTGTAACCAGGCGGTTCGGCGCGCGTCAGCCGAGCGCGCCGTCGGGGACGTCCTCCCCGACGAGCTC
>JAGQUL010000027.1 GCA_020438525.1 Thermoleophilia bacterium
CGTGCCGTGGTCGCCGGCTGGCTGCGAAGCTGCTGGCGCCTGCGCTGGTACGGCGCCGAGCTCGTCCCCACCGAAGGCGCGACCCTGGTCTGCCCCAACCACTCCAGCTTCCTCGACAGCTGGATCGAGGCGCTCGGCCACCGACGCATGCCACGCTGGATGGGCAAGCGCGAGCTGATCGACACGCCCGTGCTCGGCAGCTACCTTCGCCGCGGCGGCGTCTTTCCCGTCGATCGGGGTCGCAGCGACTCCACCGCCATCGACATCGCCGCCTGCCTGCTCGAGAGCGGCCAGCGTGTCGTCGTCTATCCCGAAGGCACTCGCGTGCGCACCGCGCCCGACCCCGACGGCCTCGGCGTCCCGCGCGCAGGAGCCGCGCGCCTGGCGCTCGCAACCGGCGCCCCGATCCAACCGGTCGCCACCTACGGGCTCAAGCCCGACACCGGCCGCGTGCATCTCGCGTCCGCGATCCGTCGCATGCCGTTCGCCCGGCGCGTCACTACCGTCTATGGCGAGCCGTTCCGGGTTCCCTACGAGGACTCGCCCAGTCGAGCGACCGTGGAGGAGCTGCGCGACGAGATCTGGCGGCGCGTGCGCGAGCTGTATGCCGTCGCCCGCGAGGTGTCGCTCGAGCATCGCCCTCCCGGCGAGCTGATCCTGCCCGGCGGTCGCGTCGTTCGCAGCGGAATGGCCTGACGCCAGGCACCCGCGCGCGAAGCGCGTGAACGAACACCGTGGTCGATACGCGACGCCCAGACTTGCAAAGAACCCTTTGCAAAGCTATGTTGTCATACATGGATGCTCATGACGACCCCACCAGGACGCTGCACCTCACCGACCCGAAGGCCCTGCGCGCAGTCGCGCACCCCGTACGCCTGGAGCTGCTCGGGCTGCTCCGGATGCACGGCCCGCTCACGGCATCCGAGGCAGGGCGCCTCATCGGCGAGAGCTCCGGCAGCTGCTCCTTCCACCTGCGGCAGCTGGCGCGCTACGGCTTCATCGAGGAGGCGGGCGGCGGGCGCGGGCGACAGAAACCATGGCGCGCGACGACGCAGGCCATGTCGTGGGCGGACGATCCCGATACCCCCGAGCTGCGGACGGCGAGCGAGCAGCTCAACCGCGTGCTCGTCGAGAAGTACTTCAGCTGGATCGCTCGATGGCTCGGCCGGTCCGCTGACGAATCGCCGGCATGGCGTCGCGCGGCCTCGGTCGGAGATGCCGGCGTATACCTGACGCCCGCCGAGCTGACGAAGCTCAACGACCAGATCCGCTCGCTGCTCTCCGAGTACGACGACCGAACCCGGGACCCGAAGACACGGCCGCGAGGATCGCGCCTCGTCACCTTCATCTCCGCAGCGTTCCCGATGGATCTCGCCAGGGGGGGTGGCACGGATGCCTAGCTGTCTGATGCGCCGGCTTCGCGCGCACCTGCCGCCGCTGCTCGCAGAGCGCGCGTTCCGCAGGTTCTGGACCGGCCAGTCGATCTCGATGTTCGGCGATCAGGTGACGCTGCTCGCGATCCCGCTCGTGGCCGTGCTCGTGCTCGATGCCGGGCCCACCCAGATGGGGCTGCTCACCGCAGCCGGCATGCTCCCGCACCTCCTGTTCGCGGTGTGGTTCGGAACGGTCCTTGACCGTCACGGGCGCCGACGACAGGCGATGATCATGGCCGACGTGCTGCGCGCGGCACTGCTCCTGAGCATCCCGATCGCTGCAGTCATGGGCGGGCTGACGCTGCCACACCTCTACGGCGTCGCGTTTACCATCGGCATGCTCGACGCGCTCTTCTACGTCGCATGCGGCACGCTGTTCGTGTCGCTGGTCTCGTCGGACCAGTACCTGTCCGGCGCGTCGCTGCTGGCGGGAAGTCGCGCCACTGCGCAGGTTGCCGGCCAGGGGATCGCCGGCGTGCTGATCGGGATCCTGACCGCCCCCGTCGTGCTGGCGCTCGACGCGCTCACGTTCCTGGTCTCCGCCATCTGCATGGGATCGATTCGACCGGTGGAGCCCGCCGTCGACACGTCGAGCAACGGGCGGATCATGGCGGGGCTGCGTTTCATCCGACGCTCGCCATACATCCGCGCCGCGCTCGGTGCCACGTCCATCCTCAACTTCTTCAACTACATGTTCGTGGCGGTGTTCGTCCTGTTCGCGACCACCGAGCTTGGACTGCGGCCGGGCGTGCTCGGCATCGTGCTCGGGTGCGCGGCGATCGGCGCGTTCGTCGCCACGACGGTCACCGGACGCATCGGCGCTCGCCTTGGGCTCGGGCGATCGTTCGTGCTCGGTTGCCTGTTGTTCCAGGCGCCGCTGGTGCTCGTGCCGCTGGCGACGGGCTCGCAGCACTCGATCGTCGCGATGCTCCTCATCGCCGAGTTCGCAGCCGGTTTCGGCGTGATGGTGCTCGACATCAGCGCGAGCGCGATCTTCGCCGCGGCAATTCCCGACGAGCTGCGCGCACGCGTCACGGGCGCGTACCTGACCATGAACTACGGCGTTCGCCCGCTGGGCGCGCTCGCAGGCGGCGCGCTCGGATCGGCGATCGGCCTGCGCGACACGCTTCTCGTCGCAACGCTCGGCGGGCTCGTGGGCGTGCTGCTGGCGTGGCGCTCGCAGCTCTGGAACCTCGTCGAGGTCGACCGGGCTGCGCCGGTGGCCGAGGTCGTGGAGGAGCCGGACGTGCCTGCTTCGGTGCCCGAGCGGGTTGCGGCCTCGCGATGAGCGTGGCGCGGGTGGTGCAGAAGAAGAAAAGCCCCCGCTTTCGCGAGGGCTTCTGAACCAGTGGACCTGGGGGGATTCGAACCCCCGACCTCCTCGATGCGAACGAGGCGCGCTCCCAACTGCGCCACAGGCCCTTGGTAGGCGGAAAGTGTATCAGCTGCGCCGCCGTGCGACCACGAATCCGAGCGCCGCAAGCACCACGCCCGCGATCCCGACCTGCCAGCGCCGCGACGTGCGACCGTCGCGTGCATCCGCCTCGGCGTCCTGCATCGCCTCCACGGCCGTGTCGCTCTCCTGTAGCGCCGCGACGAGCGACTCTTCTGCGTCGCGCAGCACCTCGTCGTCGACCTGCTCGGCCTCGCTCCGGACTCGTCGCCTGATCCGCATCTCGGCTCCCGCGGCTCAGCCGGCCTGCCGCTCGAGCTCGCGCCCGGCGGCATCGGCATCCGACACCAGCAGCTTCGCCGCGTCCTCGACCTGCGCCAGCAGCTCGCCCGCCTGCGCGTACGCATCGCCGGTCACGCCGGTGCGCGGTGCCACACGAGCCGCCGCAGCCTCCAGCTCCGCCAGCTGCGCTCCCGCACGGTCGAACAGCTGCGACACGCCCTGCACCAGGCGATCGTCGAGCCCCTTGCCGCGCGCGACCTGCCCACGAACCTGGTTGATGCCCGCCAGCAGCTCGCGACCCACGCCGCCCTGGTCGATCATCGACACGGCCGTGAGCGCATCCTCGGCGGTCGCCTCCAGCCAGCCACCGGCGAGGTGCCGCCCGTAGCGCCCGCGCTCGGTGCGCGCCGCCTCCACGCCCGACACGAACGCATCGCGCGCCGCCAGCAGCGTCTGTCGTCCAACGCGCTCCTTCGCGCCAGGGATGATCCCCGACGCCACCAGCAGCGTGACCGCCTGCTTGGCGATCGCATAGCCGCGGTAGTAGGTGCCGACGTTCTTCACGAACCACTGCACCGGCAGCTTGCGCGTGTTGTCGATCGCGTGGTCGAAGCTCGTCATCGCGCGAACCGCATGGTCCAGGCGCGAGCCGCCGTCGCCCGCCTTCACCGCAGCCGCGGCATGCGACACCGCATCCACGCCGTTGTCCTTCACGAGCGTGAGCGAGGCGCTCCACGACGGAAACAGTGTCTTGCCGATCCCAAGCTGCATCTTCCGGTCCTCCCGATTGGCGGCGAGCAGTCGGGGCGGAAGGCTACCAACTCGATGCCTCGCGCGGAGCACGATCGCACCGTCGAACCGCCCGAAATCGGACTCAAGGCGTTCTGGCGCGCGCCGAGTCCACGACCATGTTCCCCCGAATCTCCCCGCTCCACCCGACACGACGAGCAGCGACGACGACCACCCGCCTCGCGCTCGCCGCCGCGCTCGCTGCATCGGTCCTGCCGGCCGCGCTTCCCGCAGCCGCACAGGCCGCCACCGGCTCGAGCCGTGCCACCCGGGTGCCGCGCCATGCCGCAGCCGTCGACCGCATCGAGCGCACCGAGGTGCGACTGATCAACCGCCTGCGCCGCGCCCACCACCTGCGCCCGCTCAAGATCGACGGCACGCTCACCCGCACCGCCGGGTGGATGGCGCTCGACATGGGCCACGCCCGGCGCTTCTCGCATACCGACAGCCTCGGCCGCGACCCGTTCATCCGCCTGCGCGCGTTCGGCTATCCGAGCCGCGACACGTGGCGCGGCGAGAACCTCGCCGCCGGCAACGCCCGCCCGGGCCCGACGCGCCTGCAGTGGATCAACTCGCCACCACACCTGCGCAACATGCTCGATCCGCACTACGGCGCGATCGGGATCGCACGCGTACGCGTCGCGGGATCGCCCTATCGCTGGTACTGGGCAACCACCTTCGGCTCGCGCTGGACCCGACCCGCACCGTCCACGTGAGCCGAGCGACCCCACCAGTCGCGACTCGCGCCCACGCGCGCGGGCGCGAACCCGTTCGACCCCTTTGGTAGATTGCCGACATGCGCCGATTCCTCGCCATCTCCACGCTGGTCCTGTTCGCCGTTGCCGTCGCCGGGTGCGGCGAGTTCGGCAAGAAGTACGACGGCTCGTCCGACAGCACCGCGAAGGCTGCCGCGCAGGGCAGCGAGAAGCGCATCACGGACGAGAAGTTCAACGACGACACCCGCACGGCCGACGGCTGCACCGACATCATGGAGTTCGACAGCGAGGGCAGCACGCACACGACCGATCCCAAGGAGAAGGTCGACTACAAGCACAACCCCCCGATGAGCGGCGACCACTACGAGGTGCCCGCAGACTGGGGCCTCTACGACACCGAGCAGCGTGACACGGAGACCGTGCACAACCTCGAGCACGGCCACATCCTGATCACGTACAAGGGCCTCACCGACAAGCAGAGGAACACCCTGCTCGACCAGGTGCGCGTCAACCCGTTCCACCTGATCGTGGAGCCGCGCAAGGAGAACCCGAAGGACGGCGTGTACTACACCGCATGGACTGCGCAGATCTTCTGCGAGCGGCCGAGCGAGGTGGCGCTGCAGTACATGATCGACAACTGGCGCGACCAGGGTCCCGAGCTCTACACCGAGGATCCCGGCGGCAACCAGATGGGCAGCAAGCAGAAGAAGTAACGGTCGGGGTAGGCCGCCCGCGTGGCCGTCCTTGGCGCACCTTGCGCCGAACCTCGCCGAACCTGCTCCGGGCACTGCTACCATCGCCGCCGTACCCCGGACCACAGCAGGGAGCGAAGAATTCCATGAGCACTGCCCGCTCGGCATTCACCGAGGCGATCGAGGAACACCTCGCGCTGAAGAAGCAGAACGCGACCATCGAGGCGAGCATGCCGCTGGCGCGCTACGACGTCGGTGACCCCCTCGACCGCTACCCCGGCGGCCCCAACCGTGCGGCGGACGCTGGCACGGTGGTCGTTGCCGACGACGTCGACGGCGTCGCAGCAACCGACGCGCCCGTCCACGACGAGGCTGCGGCCTCCACGATGGTGGGCCCGTCGCCGGAGCAGGCGATGGAGGCGGCC
Organism: Thermoleophilia bacterium; assembly: GCA_020438525.1. The sequence continues at coordinate 5,731 of JAGQUL010000027.1, forward strand.
TCCGCGCTCGAGCCCGGATTCGCAGACCGCCCGTTCGAGCCGCTCAACGGCATGGCGCCGATGCTCTCGCTCGTCGAGGACATCGAGGACGACGCTGCCGGCGCATCCGCTTCGATGCCGACGCCGACCGAGGCGTCGAGCGCCGACGTGCTTCGCTTCCCGGGTGGCGTCGGACCGCGTGACGAGGCGACGACGACCAGCTTCGACGACGAGGCACCGTCGATCACGGCGACCGACGACGCGCAGACGCAGATGCAGACGCACGCGTTCAGCCTGCCGACCGAGACCGCGACCACGACCGACGCGCCGACCGCCGACGCGACCGAGGACGCACCCACCGGCGAGCAGCCGGTGCTCGTGATCGACACCGACGAGCCCCTCGCCACGAGCGGCTTCGACGAGCCGGTCGAGCCGTCGCGCGCCCCCCGCAAGCGCCCGCGGTTCTTCGGTCTCGGCCGCAAGAAGAAGCAGGGCGCCGAAGCCGGCGACAACTGGTTCACCGACGGTCCCCGCGACTTCAACTGGGACTGATCCCGGCGCTCCGAGCGAGCGCAGCAACGATCACGCACGAGGGGCCCGGTCACACGACCGGGCCCCTCGGCAATTCCTGATGATCGGATGCGTCGTCAGCGACGACCCATCAGCATCACCACGTAGTAGCTGAGCTGCGCGACCGCGGCCAGCGCGGCGGCAACGTAGGTGAGCGCTGCGGCCGAGAGCACCTTGCTCGTGCCGACCGCCTCCTGCCCACCCGCCGGGTACAGCGTCATCTCCTGCAGCTGCGCCTTCGCGCGGCGCGATGCATCGAACTCGACCGGCAGCGTCACGAGCTGGAAGAGCACGCTGAACGCGAACAGGCCGACCGCCGCGATCAGCGCGTACTGGCCCAGGATCGGCTGCGACGCGTACAGGATCACGCCGATGAAGAACAGCGGCATGAACGCCTGCGAGCCGAGTGCGGCAACGGGGAACAGCGCCGATCGGATCGCCAGCGGCGCGTACGCCTTCTGGTGCTGGATCGCGTGCCCCACCTCGTGCGCCGCGACGCTCACCGCAGCCACCGAGTTCGACCCGAACACCGAATCGCTCAGGTTCACGGTCCGCTTGCGCGGGTCGTAGTGGTCGCTCAGCTCGCCGGGCGTGTGCTGCACCGGCACGTTCTGCAGACCGTTGCGGTCGAGGATCGCGCGAGCGACCTCCGCACCGGTTCGACCGCTCGACGCACGGACCTGGGACCACTTGGCGAATGTGCCCTTCACGTTGTTCTGGGCCCAGAAGCCCAACAGCAGGAACGGCAGCATGATCAGGAGATAGAGAATCATCGTGCCCCCAGTTTGCCACTCCGGGCCGGACGGTTCACGCGCGCGCACGCGATAGTGAACAAATCTTGGCGATATGGTGCACGACATGACTCCACTCCTGCAGATCGTGATCGCCTCCACCCGACCCGGGCGCGTCGGGCTTCCCGTCGGTGAATGGGTGGCGCAGGCCGCCACGAGCCACGGCGCGTTCGACGTCGAGCTCGTCGACCTCAAGCAGGTCGACCTGCCGCTCCTGGACGAGCCCAACCACCCGCGCCAGCGCCGGTACGAGCACGACCACACCAAGGCATGGAGCCGCCGCGTCGAGGCGGCAGACGCCTTCGTGTTCGTGACCTGCGAGTACAACTTCGGGATGCCCGCGCCGCTCAAGAACGCGATCGACTACCTCAACCAGGAGTGGGCCTACCGCCCCGCCGCGATCTGCAGCTACGGCGGCGTGAGCGCCGGCCTGCGCGCCTCCGCACAGCTCAAGCAGGTGCTGCAGGCGGTGAGCGTTCCCGTGATCCAGCCGGCCTTCTCGATCCCCTTCGTCAAGCAGTTCATCAGCGACGACGGGCAGCGCTTCGAGCCCAACGACGTGCTTCGCGACGCGGCCCCGCCGCTGTTCGACGAGCTCGCTCGCTGGGAGCAGGCGCTGCGGCCGCTGCGAGCGCGGTAGCGTTCACGCCATGAGCTCGGACGTCGCCGACCCGATCACGCGCCTTCGCGCCTCGCTCGCACCGGCGAGCGGCAGCGAGCTGCCCGAGCACGCCGAGCCGGGGCATCGCTCGCGACAGGCCGCCGTCGCCGCGATCCTGCGCGGGGCCGGCGACGACCTCGAGCTGCTGCTGATCCGTCGCGCCGAGCGCACCGGCGACGTGTGGAGCGGTCACGTCGCGCTGCCCGGCGGCCGACGGGAGCCTCACGACGACGACCTGATCGCCACCGCGAGCCGCGAGGTGATGGAGGAGATCGCAGTCGACCTGTCGACCGCTGGCTGCGAGCTGCTCGGCGCGCTGCCGTCGCTGCTGCCGATGAACCCGGCGCTGCCGCCGATCAGCGTGCAGCCATACGTGTGGCACGTCCCGCGCGGCATCGATCCGCGCACGAGCGACGAGGTCGCGGCGGTCGCATGGATCTCGCTCGAGCACCTGCGCGACACCGCGCACCACCTCGAGCATCGCCTCGTCACGCCCGACGGCATCGAGCGCGCGTTCCCCGCGATCCACGTCGGCGGCGACGTCCCGCTCTGGGGCATGACCCACCGGATCGTCGCCACGCTGCTCGAGGTGCTCGATCCGCGCTGAGCCGATCCGGGCGCGTCAGGGAATGCAGTTCGCCGCGTCGCTCTTGAGGTCGACCTTCCACACGTCGAGCAGCGGCTGGGGTACCCAGCACATGCCGTAGTCGATGCCCCACCCCTCGAAGTCCTCGCCGGGGTAGCGGATCACCGTGCGCGGGCCGTCGGTGCAGTCGGGGCCCTGACAGCCCACGGCGAACGCCACGCCGTTGTAGGAGCCGTAGTACGCGCCCTTCTGCAGCGGGCCCGGCATGCCGCGATCAAGCTCGCTGAAGCGGCGGATCGCCACCGCCATGTCGATCCGATCCTGCGGCGTGAGCTTCAGGTTCTTCGCAGCGCCCCTGGGCTGGATGACCGACCCGACGGTGAAGCTCCCGCCCGACTTCGAGCTGCACGACGTGGGCATGCCCGTTGCCGGCGTGCAGGTCCAGCCGGAGTGGTGGCGGTACTCCTCCTCGGTGCCCGCGATCACGTCCGCGAGCACCGATGCGGCCACGCCGCACGTCACGCCCTTCGGGGCCTCGATCGTGCGCCAGACCGGCTTGGTGCGCACGCGCTGGTCGAAGAACGGGCACGACTTCGTCGTCGCGGTGTCGGCCGTGACGGTGCGGTTGTCCGGATCGGCACCCGCGTTCGTGCCGGCTGCCTGCTCGTCGGTGGCGGGCGAGTCGGTCGCTTCGGTCGTGGTGGTGGTCGTCTTCTCGCGATCGGCCTTCGAGTCGCCGGAGTCGCCACCACCGGCGCAGCCGGTCGCGGCGAGCGCCAGCATGGTCGTCGTCAGCAGCAGTGCGATGAGGCGCGCGGTGGCGGGATGCATGCCGCCGGCCTACCCGCCCTGCGTGATCTCGTAGCGTTGCATGAGCACGCCACCCTCGAAGCCGATCCGGGCATCTTCTGCTTGCATGCACTACTCGGCGACGACGACCACGAAAGGCACGACATGACCAGCACGCCCTCTGCACCCACCCGCACGCTCGGCCGCAGCTCGCTCGAGGTGGGGCCGCTGTGCCTGGGCGGAAACGTGTTCGGCTGGACGATCGACGAGCAGCGGTCGTTCGCAGTGCTCGACGCGTTCGTCGCGGCGGGCGGGAACTTCATCGACACCGCCGACGTGTACGCGGTCTGGGCCAACGACGGCGACGGCGGCGACAGCGAGACGATCATCGGCAACTGGATCCGCGCGCGCGGCGGCAAGCCGGAGGGGCTCGTGATCGCCACGAAGGTCGGCTCGCCGATGCCGTACGGGTGGGGGCTCGGGCGCGAGCACGTCCTGGACTCGGCGAAGCGGTCGATCGAGCGGCTCGGGGTCGACGCGATCGACCTGTACTACGCGCACCGCGACGACGACGACACGCCGCTCGAGGAGACGCTCGGCGCGTTCGACGAGCTCGTGCGCGAGGGGCTGGTGCGCGCGATCGGTGCGAGCAACTACGGCGCGGCCCGGCTCACCGAGGCGCTCGACATCAGCGAGCGTGAGGGATGGGCGCGCTACGAGGTGCTGCAGCCCGGATACAACCTGATCGACCGCGCGGACTTCGAGGGCGAGCTGCAGCAGCTGTGCCTCGACCGGGGGCTGGCGGTCGCGCCCTACTACGCACTGGCAGCAGGCTTCCTGACGGGCAAGTACCAGCGTGGCGGCGACATGCCCGACACGCGGCGTGCCAAGAGCACGCTCGACCGCTACGGCGACGAGCGCGGCTGGCGCGTGGTGGCGGCGCTCGACCAGGTCGCCGGCGAGCTCGATGCCACGCCCGCACAGGTGGCGCTCGCCTGGCTCGCGTCGCAGCCCGGGATCGTCGCGCCGATCGCGTCCGCCACGACCGTCGAGCAGCTCGAGCAGCTGCTCGGCGCCGCGCGACTGCAGCTCACGCAGCAGCAGCTGGCCCTGCTCGACGACGCGAGCACGGCAGACTGAGCTGCATCGACCCCTGTGCGAATCGCGATCGGTGCGCTAGGATCATGTCCACATGGGGCTGTAGCTCAGTTGGGAGAGCGCGT
>JAGQUL010000211.1:0-2017 GCA_020438525.1 Thermoleophilia bacterium
CAAGCAGGTCAACGAGGCCTACGAGACGCTCAAGGATCCGGAGAAGCGCAAGCTCTACGACATGGGCGTACGGGGCGGCAACGGCGGGTTCCCGGGCGGGTTCCCCGGCGGGTTCGGCGGCGGTGGCTTTCGCCCCGGCGGCGGCGCAGGCGCGGGCAGCTTCGACTTCTCGGACCTGTTCGGCAGCGGGGGCATCAACCTCGGCGACCTGGGCGACCTGTTCGGTCGCGGTGCGGCCGGCGGCCAGCGTCGAGCGACGCGCGGCCACGACATCTCCGCACGCGTGCGCCTCTCCTTCGCGGACGCGCTCGAGGGCGTCGAGGTGAAGGTCCCCGTGGAGCGTGCAGTGGACTGCGCGACCTGCAAGGGCAGCGGCGCCAGGCCCGGCACGAGCCGGCGCACGTGCCCGACCTGCGACGGTCGCGGCATGGTCACCCAGAGCCAGGGGCCCTTCGCGATGAGCGCGCCGTGCCTGACCTGCGACGGCAGCGGCTCGATCGTCGAGACACCCTGCGATACCTGCCACGGCTCGGGCACGCAGCAGAAGGTGGTGCGCTACCGCGTCAAGATTCCTGCCGGCGTGAAGGACCGCTCGACCGTGCGCGTGAAGGGCAAGGGCGAGCCCGGCGAGAACGGTGGTCCGGCCGGCGACCTGCTCGTGCGCGTCGAGGTCGAGCCGAGCGAGCTGTTCGAGCGACGCGGCGACGACTTCCTGGTCGACGTGCCGGTGACGCTCGCCGAGGCTGCGCTGGGCGAGCAGGTGAAGGTTCCGACGCCCGAGGGCGGCCAGGTGACCGTGAAGGTTCCCCCGGGCAGCGAGGACGGCAAGCTGCTGCGCATCAAGGGACGAGGCGCGCCGGTCGCGAAGAGCAAGGGTCGCGATCGCGGCGACCTGCTCGCGCGCGTGCGCATCGAGGTTCCGTCGAAGCTGAGCGACGAGCAGGCCGAGGCGCTGCGCGCCTACCAGCGCGCGAGCGGCGACAGCCCGCGCACGACGTGGTTCAGGAGGAAGTGACATGGGCCACCAGTCCCTCCACTCGATCGGCTACGTGGCAGCCCTGCTGGGGCTGCACCCGCAGACGCTGCGCGAGTACGAGCGCCAGGGCCTCGTCACGCCGCAGCGCACCCCCGGCGGCACGCGTCGCTACGGCCGCGCCGAGCTCGAGCGACTCGAGCACATCCAGCGGCTCACGGCCGAAGGCATGAGCCTTGCCGGCGTGCGCTACGTGCTGCGCATCGAGGACGAGCTTCGCGCGGCGAGGGCCAGGATCGCGCAGCTGGAGGGACGCACCACGGATTCCACGCACCACGCGACCCAGGGCGCGTCGGGCAATCGCTCCGTCGTGCGCTCGATGTCGCTGGAGCTCGTACACGTACCGCGACCACCGCGTTCCCCGCGGTGGCGAAACCAGGGCTGATCCGAGGAGGAAGCCGAGATGGATGCAGAGCGATTCACCACCCGCGCACGCGAGGCGCTCTCGGGCGCCGTTCGCCATGCCGAGGCCCGGGAGAACCAGGAGCTCGCGCCGCAGCACCTGCTGCTTGCGCTGCTCGACCTCGAGCCCGGCATCGAGCGCGACGCGCTCGTCGCGAGCGGCGTCGATGTTGCTGCGCTGAAGGTCGCGACCGAGGCCGCCGTGGACAAGGTGCCGACGGTGACGGGCGCCACCAACCTGCAGCCGTCCCCGAGCCGCTCCCTGCGCGACGTGTTCGGCGCGGCGGAGCGACTCGCCAAGGCGTGGGGCGACTCGTTCGTCGCGGGCGAGCACCTGCTCGCCGCGGTTGCGGAGGTGGAGTCCCCGGCACGCGTGGTGCTCGAGCAGCAGGGCGCACCGCACGCCGAGCTCGTCGCGTCGATCCGCAAGCTGCGCGGCTCGCGCAAGGTCGATTCACCGGACGCCGAGCAGAACTACAAGGTGCTCGAGAAGTACGGCCGAGACCTCACCGCGCTGGCTCGCGCAGGCAAGCTCGATCCGGTGATCGGCCGTGACGAGGAGATCCGCCGGGTCATCCAGGT
>JAGQUL010000211.1:2062-2507 GCA_020438525.1 Thermoleophilia bacterium
TCGGCAAGACCGCGATCGCCGAAGGGCTCGCGCTTCGCATCGCGGTCGGCGACGTGCCGGAGACGCTCCAGGACCGCATGCTGTGGTCGCTCGACATGGGAGCACTCGTGGCCGGCGCGAAGTACCGCGGCGAGTTCGAGGAGCGACTCAAGGCGGTGCTCAAGGAGGTCCAGGAGGCCGAGGGTCGCATCGTCATGTTCATCGACGAGATCCACGTGATCGTCGGTGCTGGCAAGAGCGAAGGCGCGATGGACGCCGGCAACCTGATGAAGCCGATGCTCGCGCGCGGCGAGCTGCGCGTGGTGGGCGCCACCACGCTCGACGAGTACCGCACCGGCATCGAGAAGGACCCGGCGCTCGAGCGACGCTTCTCCCCGGTCTTCGTCGGCGAGCCGAGCGTGCCCGACACGATCGGGATCCTGCGCGGCCTCAAGGAGCGCTACGA
>JAGQUL010000211.1:2603-2788 GCA_020438525.1 Thermoleophilia bacterium
GATCGACCTGATGGACGAGGCCGCGGCGACCCTGCGCATGCAGGTCGACTCGCGCCCCGAGGAGCTCGACCGCACCGAGCGTCGGATCGACCAGCTGATGATCGAGTCGGAGCTGCTCAAGAAGGAGACCGACGAGGCATCGCAGGCCCGCCTCGCGAAGCTCGACGAGGAGCTCGAGGAGCTGC
>JAGQUL010000212.1:0-4383 GCA_020438525.1 Thermoleophilia bacterium
AGGCGCTCGGGGTCGAGCAGCGAATCGTCGCTGCCGCGGCGCTTCTGGGTCTGGTATCGCTTGGGACCGGCCGTCCTGGTGCGGTCGATCTTCGAGTCGCGCGCGCGGCGGCGATCAGCCATCGGCCTGCTCGGATCCGTCGTCCTCGTCGTCGTCGCCACCGCCGACCAGCTCGGTGCCGTGCTCGGTGTCGCGAACGACGTAGCCCATCGCCTCGAGCTCCGCGCGCAGGCGGTCGCTCTCGTCGAAGTCCTTGCGCTCGCGCGCGGCGTCGCGCTCCTGCACCATCGCCTCGACCTCGGCGCTCACGTCGACCTCCGCCGGCTCGAGCGCACGTAGACCGAACACGTCCAGGAACTGCTCGATCGCGAGCCGCTTGTCACGCACCAGGCGCGGGGTGGCATGCTCGTCGACCGCCGTGTTGAGGTCGTAGAGCAGCCCGTTCAGCTCCTTGAGCGCCTCGGCCGTGTTGAAGTCGTCGCGCAGCGCCTCGTGCATGCCCTCCCAGTCGCGCGTGCCGTCGGCGGAGACCGTGTCCCCCACGCCACGCGTCTCGACGCTTCCCAGGTAGCGCTGGCTGCGACGGAGCGTCTCGGTGATGCGCGTTCCGAGCGCGTGCGCGTCGTGCAGCCCCTGCTCGCTCCAGGCGAGCGGGCTGCGCCACGAGCCGGAGAGGTAGAAGAGCACGAGCTGCCACGCCGGCATCCGGTCGAGCGCGTCCGCGAGCTTCTCGATGTTGCCGACGCTCTTGCTCATCTTCGAGCCGTCGCCGGCCTCGAGCATCCCCGAGTGCATCCAGATCCGTGCGAACTGATGCCCCGCGCCGCGTGACTGCGCGACCTCGTTCTCGTGGTGCGGGAACATCAGGTCGATGCCGCCGCCGTGCACGTCGAACTCGGTGCCGAGCACCTCGGCGGCCATCGCGCTGCACTCGATGTGCCAGCCCGGGCGCCCCTTGCCCCACGGAGAGTCCCAGCTCGTGTCCTCGTCGGGCTTCGCCGCCTTCCAGAGCGTGAAGTCGAGCGGGTTCTGCTTGTGCTCGCCGGGGTCGAGCTCCTCGCGCGTGCCGGCGACCATGTCGTCGAGCGCGCGGTTGGAGAGCTTGCCGTAGGCGGGATACTCGGCAACCTTGAAGTACACGTCGCCGCCGGCCTCGTACGCGAGCCCCGCCTCGACGAGCTGATCGATCAGCTGCACGATCGCGGCCATCGAACCGGTGGCGGTCGGCTCCACGTCGGGCCGTCCCAGCCCGAGCCGGTCGGTGTCCTCGACGTACCACCGCGTCGCCTGCTCGGCGAGCTCGCTGCTCGACATGCCGCGCTCGCGGGCCGCGGCGTAGATCTTGTCGTTCACGTCGGTGACGTTCGACGCATACCGCACCTGCACGCCGCAGAAGCGCAGGTAGTTCACGAACGCCTGGAAGATCGCGTACGTACGGCCGTTGCCGACGTGGATGTGGTCGTACACCGTCGGTCCGCAGACGTAGATCGACAGCGAGTCACGGCCCTCCGGCAGCAGCTGCTGCTTCTTGCGCGTCGCGGTGTCGTAGACCTGCATCTGCATCGAGCGTCCTCCCTGTATCGGCGCGCAGGCGAACCCTCCGCACGCGCGCGGACGCTCGGTGCTTACCCGGAGACCGCGTGGTTGCCACCCACGCGCATCTCCTCGATCACCATTCGCGCGACATGCACGCGTCGAAGCGCCTCGCGGGCACCGATCGCGGTGAGCACGAGCTCGAGCCCGGGCCCGTTCGTGGTGCCGGTCAACGCGACCCGAAGCGACCGCAGCACCTCGCGCGCCGTGAGCGACTGCTCGGTGCCGGCCTGCCTGCAACGCGCCAGCATCGGCGCGGCCCAGATCTCGTCGAACCCGGCGTCGGGTCCGGCGGCGAGCTCGACACGCAGCTGTTCCACGGCGATCTCCAGCGCGGTGTCGAACGTGGCGAGCGCCGCGTCGTCGGGTGCCGTCACGTGCAGCACGATCGGCAGGTCGCCGGGGCCGGGTCCGTCGAACACGAGGCGCAGCTCGCCGCGCAGCGCGACGCGCGACGGCGATGCTGCGGCCAGCTCGCGCACGACCGGCTCCACCAGTGCCGTCTCCAGGACCCCGGCATCTTCGATCAGCTCCGCCGGATCGAGTCGCGCCATGTCCTCGCGGCCGATCGACTCGAGCCGCGTGCGATCGACCTTCGGGGCTCCGGTGGGAACGCGCTCGAAGCGGAATTCCGGCGCGTCGCTTCCCTCCTGCGGCGGCGTGAGGTCGACCGCGTCCTGGCCGAGCAGCTCGGCGAGGTAGCGCCGCACCGTGACCGGCAGGAACCCCTCGTCGACGAGCTCGTCGAGCGTGCCGAGCGGGTCGCGCTTGCTCAGCTTGCGCCCCTCGGAATCGCGCAGCAGCGGCAGGTGCGCGAACGCCGGCAGCTGCTCCGCACCGAGCGCCTCGAACAGCAGGATCTGGCGCGCGGAGTTGGTGATGTGGTCCTCGCCGCGCACGACGTGGCTGATCTCGAGCGCGATGTCGTCCACGACCGACGCGAGCAGGTAGCCGGCCGATCCGTCGGCACGACAGATCACCGGGTCGCCGAACGCGCCTGCCGGCACCACGACCCGGCCACGCACGAGGTCGTCGAATGCCACGTCGCGACCCTCGGGCACCGCGAATCGCAGCACGTGCGGCGCGCCGTCCTCGAGCGACGCGTCGACCACCGACCGGTCGAGCGCACGGCATCGACCGTCGTACCGTGGCGGCTTGCCGGCGGCGACCTGCTGTGCACGAAGCTCCTCGAGCCGTGCCACGCCGCAGAAGCAGGGGTATGCGGCGCCGTCGGCCTCGAGACGCTCCATGGCGGCGCGGTACAGGTCGCCGCGCGCCGACTGACGGATCGGGCCGTCGTCCCAGTCGAGCTCGAGCCAGCGCAGCAGCCGCAGCACCTCGTCGGTGTCTTCCTCCCGCGAGCGCGACTGGTCCGTGTCGTCGATGCGCAGCACGAACTCGCCCCCGCGCGAGCGCGCGATCGCGGCATTCGCCAGCGCGACCATCGCGGACCCCATATGGAGCGCGCCGGTCGGGCTCGGCGCGAAGCGCACCCGCACGGGCTCCTGCGTCGATTCGTGAACCATCAGACCACCCGTACCCGTCGCACGCGACGCACCAACCCTCGCCCGCTCCCCTCCCTTCCGGAAAGCCATGTGCAACGCATCAGGGCAGCGGGGTCGACGCTAGGCTTTCCCACGATGGACGACGACGACCAGCAGCAGCTCGTGCAGACCCTGCTCGCATGGTTCGACGAGCACGGTCGCGACTGGCCGTGGCGCCGATCGCGCGATCGCTGGACGGTGCTCGTATGCGAGGTCTGCTCGCAGCAGACCCAGATCGCACGCGCCGCGCCGTACGTCGAGCGGATCCTCGACCGCTTCCCCACGCCGGGCGACATGGCCCGCGCCGAGCTCGGCGAGCTGCTTGCGATGTGGCAGGGGCTCGGCTACCCGCGCCGTGCCCGCAACCTGTGGCTTGCCGCGCAGGCGATCGACTCCGGTGGCTGGCCCGACGACCTGCGCGAGCTGCCCGGCGTGGGTGCGTACACGGACGCGGCGATCCGCTGCTTCGCCGACGAGCAGCCCGTCGTCCCGCCCGACATCAACACGAGGCGCGTGCTGCAGCGCTGCTTCCCCGACGGCGCGCCGACGCACGAGCAGCTGCCGGTGCTTGCCGACCGTGCGTGGGCGTGGGGGTCGGCGTTGATGGAGCTGGGGCAGACCGCGTGTCGCGCGCGTGCCGCGTGCGATGCGTGCCCGGTCGAGCGGCACTGCCCGTCGGCCGGCACCGACGAGGTGATCGCCTCGCCGCGTCAGGCGCGGTACGCAGGCAGCATGCGCCAGCGCCGCGGCACGCTGCTGCGATCGATCACCGAGCTGGGCCATGCGCTGTGGGACGACGACCCCGACGCGGCGCGGTCGCTCGTCGCGGATGGTCTGGCCCTGCGCGGCGGCCCCGACGACGAGCTGCTGCTGGCGCCGTGACCGGCGCAGAAGATGATCGGCCCGCTTCCGGGACGGTGGAAGCGGGCCGATCGAATTCACCGAGTGGTGGTGATCCGGCTGGCGGGTGTCGGTGACGGGACGGTCGCCGGCCGGGGCTGGGTGCACGGTATCGGGACGTTTTCGACGGTGGCAGTCGGGACGGTGACGGCCGGGACGGTGTCGAAACTGTCGGCGGGAGGCTCCGTGCCGCCTCCCTGTGCCTTCACTATGCGACACCCCGTCGGATCGCAAATCGGTGGGAATTACCTATCTTGCACGGACCTCGGTAAGTGCCTGCAAATCGCGGATTTTCCGGCCGAGTTTCGCATGCCAGGCACGGATTCCGACCATGCGATGCGAAACT
>JAGQUL010000212.1:4455-7846 GCA_020438525.1 Thermoleophilia bacterium
CCGACGAACCCGAGGCCGTCGGTCGTGGTCGCGCGCACGGTCACGCGATCGGCGTCGATGCGCAGGGTCGCGGCAAGGTTGGCGATCATCGCCTCGCGGTGCGGGGCGAGCCTTGGCGCCTGCAGCGCCACCACGCAGTCGACGTTGACGATCGTGCAGCCGCGCTCGTCGAGCATGTCGACCACCTGCCCGAGCAGCTCCATGGAGTCGGCGCCCTCGAGCGACGGGTCGTTCGGCGGGAAGTACGTGCCGATGTCGGCGAGGCCGGCCCCGCCGAGCAGCGCGTCGGTCACGGCGTGAGCGACGAGGTCGGCGTCGCTGTGCCCCTCGAGACCGTGCGTGTGCGGGACGTCGACTCCCGCGAGCACGAGCCGGCGCCCCTCCTCGAAGCCGTGGACGTCCAGGCCGCTGCCGACGCGCAGCCGGCCGAGCGCCGTGACCAGCGCTTCGTCGTCCATCGTGCCCGTCACTGGTCGATGCCCGCGAGCTCGTCGCCGGTGCCGCGATCGGAGATCGGCGCGGCGTCTGCCTCTGCGCCGGCGAGGTCGTCGTCGTCGAGCGGCTCGAGGTCCTCGGCGAGCTCGAGGTCGGGGCTCGCGTCGTCGTCGAGCGCCGGGTCGGGCTGCTGCGCGGCCTGCGCCTCCGGCGTGGCGGGCGCGAGGTGCAGCTCGATGGCTGCGAGATCGTCGGCGGTCGTGACCTTGCGTGTGCGCTGGTCGCCGACCACCACGACTGTGGCGCCGCCGGCCTGCTCGATCGCCGCGGCATCGTCGGTGATCAGCGCGAGCTGCTCGTCGTCGAGCTCGCGCAGCGCTGCGTGCAGCGCGCTCGCGCGGCAGGCCTGCGGCGTCTGCGCGGCACCGAGCACCGAGCGGTCGATCGTCTCGACGATCCGCCCGTCGGTGTCGATGCGCTTGATCGTGTCGGTGACCGGAAGCGTCGGCACCACCGCGTCGGGGCCGTCTGCCAGCGGGGCGAGCACGCGATCGACGAGCGATGCCGGCACGATCGGGCGCGCGGCGTCGTGGACGAGCACTGCAGTGGCGCGACGATCGGCCACCGCGGCGAGCCCGGCGCGGACGCTCGCGGCGCGCGACGGCCCGCCGATCTCGATGCTGGACACCTTGTCGCAGCCGAGGTCGTCGACGAGCACCTCGGCGGGCCCGACCCAGTCATCGGGCACCACGAGCACGATCGAGTCGACGGCCGGGTGGTGCTCGAACGCTCGCAGCGAGTGCACGAGCAGCGCCTCGCCGGCGAGCCCGACGAACGCCTTGGGACGAGCCGAGCCCAGACGCGTGCCGGAGCCGGCGGCGAGCAGCACCACCGCCACGTCGTCGATCAGGTTCTCGGGGTCGTAGTCGGGGGTCACGCGGTCGCCTTGTGGATCCTGGTGAACACGAGCTTGCCGGTCGGGCTCTGCAGCATCGACGAGACCTCGACCTCGACGGTCGAGCCGATCGCGTCGCTGCCGCCGTCGACGATCACCATCGTGCCGTCGTCGAGGTAGCCCACGCCCTGGCCGCGCTCCTTGCCTTCGCGCACGACCTTCAGGTCGAATCGCTCGCCGGGCACGAACTCGGGCTTGAGCGCGTTGGCGAGCTCGTTGACGTTGAGCACCGCCACGCCCTGCGCGTCGGCGACCTTCTGGAGCGCCACGTCGTTGGTCACGATCACCCAGTCGCGATCGGAGGCGACGCGCACGAGCTTGGAGTCGACCTGCTGCACGCCCGACGGGTCCTCGTCGATCGTCGCGAGCTGGCGCTTCTTGCGCAGCCGCGTCACGACCTCGAGACCACGGCGACCGCGGGCACGCCGCACGTCGTCGCTCGAGTCGGCGATCCGCTGCAGCTCCTCGAGCACGAACACGGGGACGACGAGCTGGCCCTCGAGGAAGCCCGCGAGCGCCACGTCCGCGACCCGTCCGTCGATCAGCGCGCTGGTGTCGAGCAGCTTCGAGCGAGCACCCTCAGTATCGACCCGCGCCCCGAACAGGCGCAGGATGTCCTGGTGCTTGGCGGCAGCAAGCTCGGCCGAGACGTACGACACGACGAGCGTCATCGGCAGCAGCAGGTAACCCCCGATCGGGTCGAGCTGCGAGACGGGCAGGCTCAGCAGCGCGCTCACCGCGAGCCCGACGATCAGGCCGAGCGCTCCCACGACGAGCTCGGCGCCGCTGCGGTCGGCGGCGCGCTCGCTGACGCGCACGAGCGCACGCTCCAGGAGCTTGCCGAGCAGCCCGCCGATGAACCAACCGGCGATCACGCCGAGCAGGATCAGCACGCCGAAGTTGAGCGCGATCTCGGCGTATCCGGGCAGGCGCGAGCTCAGGTCCGAGCGCTCGCCGAGCTGGTAGCCGGCGATGCCCAGGATGAGCGCTGCGACGATGCGACTGACGAGAACGATCACGTGATCGCGACCCTACCCGAACACGCCGCGGATCACGCGTACGTGAAGAAGACGGGCGGCGCCTGGTTCGGCACCGCCCGTCGGGTGACTGCGTGTTCGCCGGAGCGAAGTTCGAGGCTCAGGCCTCGGCCTCCGCTGCAGCTGCTGCCTTCGCGGCCTTCTTGGCACGCTTGGCGGCGATCTTCTCGAGCAGGTCGTCGAGGTACTCGTCGGCCTCTTCCTCGTCCATGTCCTTCGCGTACATGAGCTCGGAGGCGAGGATCTTCTTGGCCTTGCCGAACATCTGCTTCTCGCCCGTCGACAGGCCCTTGTCGCCGTCGCGGATCGAGAGGTTCCGCACGACCTCGGCAAGCTCGAAGATGTCGCCGGTCTTCATCTTGTCGCGGTTGTGCTTGAAGCGGCGGTTCCAGTTCTTGGGCATGTTGGTGCCGCCGCCCTGGATCACGCCGAGGACCTCTTCGACGGTGTCCTCGCCGATGACCTTGCGCAGGCCCGCCTTGTCGACGTTGTCGGACGGGACCATCACGGTCATGTCGTTGTGGAGGATGCGGATCGTGAGGTACTCACGATCTTCGCCGAGCACGTTCTTGGTCTCCTTCTGCACCACGGTTCCTGCGCCGTGATGCGGGTAGACCACCTTGTCGCCAAGCTCGAACACGAGCATTCCTCCTTCAGGGTCCGACGTCGGTGTGGGGCCTCGCGGTGGGGGAAACCGCGGTCGTCGGACCTGTTGCACGGGTATGGATTCTAGCGGATCGAGCGCGTTTTCGTCGCACGTCGGCCCGATAACCATCTGCCACCTCGAGGATTCCCTGCCGGGAGGTTCTGAAACGGGCGGATCGCCCGCCTCGGAGCCCTTCGGGAGCCGCCTCGGAGGTGGTGACGATTACACCCTTCCATCGCCCCGACCCGCAGTTCGCGACGGCGGTTTCGGCCGCCGTGGCCGCCTGCGCCACGGGTGGTGGCCGCCTCCGCGCCCCCG
>JAGQUL010000212.1:7893-16313 GCA_020438525.1 Thermoleophilia bacterium
GGGACGACCTGCGTGATTGTCCGCATTCCCACGTTTTCTTGCCGTGCGGGCAGGGCACACAGACCAGTGCCGGTCGATGCCGCGACCGGTTGCCGCCCCACCGCCCGTGGGGTCCGGCCCGACGTGACACGACGCGAGGTCCCGCATGCGCGATCGCAGCTCCACCACCGAAGACACGACGTACACCCACCCGGCCGAGGCGCCGGTCCAGGAGGTTCCGGGCAAGCGCTTCAAGCGCAGCTTCCGGGGCTACCGCCGCAACCTCGTCGACGACGCGCTCGCCCGCATGGAGCTGCGCATCGCCGACCTGGAGGAGCAGTCCGTCCAGCTGCGCGAGGAGCTGCTCGACGCCCAGCACGTCGCCGGCGAGGCGCGTCACGACCTGACGCGCGCCAAGGCCGAGCTGCGTTACTGGAACGACCGCGCGTCCTACGTCGACAGCGAGGTCGCCCGTGCACGCCAGCGCGCACTCGAGCTCGAGCAGTCCGCCCGCGAGCGTGCCGAGGCGATCGAGGCCGACGCGCAGGAGCGTTCGCTGCAGCTCGTCGACC
Source organism: Thermoleophilia bacterium (assembly GCA_020438525.1). The sequence goes on from JAGQUL010000212.1 coordinate 8,445, forward strand.
GCGTGTGCGTCGAGGCGAACCAGATCATGCAGGCGGCCCGCGACGAGGCGCGCGAGATGTTCCTGCGCTTCGAGACCGACGTGGACATGTCCCAGCAGAAGCTCGACAAGCTCGAGCAGGTGCGCCGCGAGGTGGCGCAGACGATGCAGAGCGCGCTGCTGCAGTTCGAGAATGCCGTGCAGGAGCTCGACAAGGTCGCACCGGCCAAGCGCATCGTGAGCCAGCTCGAGGAGCCGACCCGCCGCGCAGTGCCGACGTTCGGCCGCCGCAAGGCGCAGGAGGCCGCACGCCGCTTCGACCAGGGCGTCGAGCACGACGCGAGCGCTGCGCTGAGCTCGCCGCTTCCGACCGTGCTGTCGGCGTCGGTCGACGGGCAGGCCCCGGAGCCCACGCCCACGATGATCGACCCGAGCGGCACGAACACGGGAGCGACGACGACCAGTGCCGGCGCGACCGTGCCGGCAGCGCCCGCTGCTGCGAGCCCGGCTCCGGCCGATGCCGCGACGACGGGGTCCGCCCCGCGCAAGGTGCACGACGCGGACGAGGAGTTCGCGGCGCTGCTCATGCAGCCCTGACCCGTCGTCCCCCTGACCGGGGCGATCGTGCCGAAAGCTGCCGTGTCCGCGCAGCATGCCCGGCGGCCGGACGGTACGATCGGGTGCAGGCGACGGAGGGGTACACGCAGCATGGAAGACCTGCCACCAGGCGATCCGACCGGTCGGCCGCGCGTGCGCTCGATCGGGCTGCGCGTGAGCATCGTTGTGATCGGGATTGCCGTGCTCGCCGCCGGGATCATGGTCGCGACCACGCCGTCGAAGGTCGACGACACGGTGAGCGAGCCGGTCGAGGCGGGCGGGCTGACGCTCGACGACATCGACGTGACTGCGCCGAGCTCCGCGCGCGACGACGGCGTGCTGCGCGCGACCGTGCACCTGGACGGGGCCGAGTTCCCGACCGCGAACGATCCCGACGACGACTTCGTGCTGTTCCAGCTCGCGGGCGGCCGCTTCGACACGAGCGACCACACCGACGACTCGGCCGCCGAGCGCGTGCTCGACCTGTCCGACGACTCGAACATCGAGTTCGATCCGGGCGTGGTCGAAGGGCAGCAGGAGGCCGGCGACGCACCGCCGGAGGCGCTCCCGAAAGACGGCCGCTACACCCTGTCGCTCGACGGACACATCGAGTACACCGGCATCCCGTCGGGAACGTGGGAGCTGCGCGCGTACGTCGTGGACCGCCACGGCGACTGGGACGGCACCGTGGTGACCCGCACCGTCGACGTCGAGTAGCGACGACGAGCCCGCGCGCGCCTACTGGCGCGTCTGCGACTGCTGCGGCAGCGAGAAGTACTCCTGCATCCGGCGCAGCGAGTCGTAGACCTCGCGCGAGCGGACCGGACCGAGGCCGCTCACCACCGCCAGCTCGCGCGGAGTCGCCGCCAGCACGTGGCTGAGCGATCCGAAGTGCTGCACGAGGCGTTCGACGAGCACCTGCGACAGGCCCGGGATGCGACTCAGCACGCGGTAGCCGCGCGGCTCCACGATCGTGTCGATCGGGTTCACGTCGCGCTCGTAGCCGAGCAGCACCTCGAGGTCCTCCAGGCGCAGCAGCCGCTCGCCGCCGAGCCGGCCGAGCCGGTCGAGCACCTTGCGGTGCGTCTCCGGACTCGTCTCGACCATGTAGTCGCGCACCACCGCGCTGCGGTCGGGCTTGATCCCGACGCTCAGCTCGCGCAGCTGCATCTCGGTCAGTCGTCCCTCGTCGCCGAGCTCGATCTGGTGCCGCTCGATCTCGGCGACCATGCGCTTGGCCATCTCGGCGCGCTGGATCACGACGAGCGCGTCGAGCAGCGTGGCGGTCCCGGCGAGCTCGCGGCTGAGCAGGCGGTGCGACACCTGGTCGAGTCGCATGCGGTACGTCTCGAGCGTGGCGAGCGCCTGGTTGGCCTTGATCAGCAGCGAGCGGATCGGCTCGAGCTGGTAGATCGTCTCGCCCTGGTAGAGCGTGACCACGTCGCGCGCGGCGCTCACCGTGACGCAGAGCGCCTTGACCTGTCGCGCGGTCCGCTCGGCGCTGCGGTGGCGCGTGCCGGTCTCGCGCGACGGGATGTCGGCGTCGGGAACGAGCTGGACGTTCGCCCACTTGATCCGCTTGGCGGCGCGGTCGAGCACGATCGCGCCGTCCATCTTGGCCAGTTCGTAGACGTGCTTGGCGCTGAACTCCATGTCGATCTCGATGCCGCCGCTCAGCACGGGCGCGATGTCGTCCTTGTCGCCGAGCACGATCAGCGCGCCGGTCCGGCCGCGGATGATGTCGTCGATCGCCATCCGGATCTCCGTGCCCGGAGCGATGTCCTTGAGCGCGCGAAGGAGCGCGGTGTCGCGGCGGGAGTCGGCGGGTGGGGACATCACCGCACGAAGTACCCGGTCCGGACCATCCGCCAAACGAGCATCCGCGGCGCATTGCATGCAGGGGGTTGCGCGGCGGATTCGCGCCCGCTACAGTGAACTGCATCGCGGCTCGTGCCCTCCGAGGCACCGGGCCGCGTTTCTCACACCGCACCACCTCGGTGCAGTCAGGACGAACGATGAACACCGCCACCACCGACACCACCTTCCGCTTCGCGGCCCTTGCGGCCGGCGTCGTCGGGACCGTGTCGTCGCGCGGTCTCGTCGTCCTCGCCGGCTCCACGCCGGCGCCGGCCATGCGCCGCTGACGCTCGCCGCTCCCGCGAACCGTCACTCCGCCGCATCCGGCGCCGCCACGCCACCCCTCCCGATCCCGCCGCTCCGGGCACCGGTCCGTCGACGCATCCGCGTCGCCCGCCGGATCCTCGCCCGCCACCGAGGTGCACCATGCTCCGTATCCATCGACAATCCAGGAGACCCGATCACCGCCCGCCGCCGCCCGCATGGCGGCGCGACGTGCGCCTGCTCGCCGCGAGCCGCGGCGTCTCGATGGCGGGCGCCGAGGCGGGGCACATCGCGCTGCTCGCGCTCGCCTGGCACCTGACCGGCAGCCCGGCGTCGGCGTCGCTCGTGCTGCTCTCGTACACCGTGTCGCGAACGCTCGGCGCGCCGCTCAGCGGCTGGATCGGCGATCGCTTCGACCGGCGCCGCGTGATCGTGGGCAGCGAGCTCGGGGTGGCTGTGGCACTGGCCTGCATGGCGATGTCGCAGTCGATGCCGCAGCTCGTGCTGGCGTGCATCGCGCACGGCTTCGCCGCCGGCACGTGTGGCTCGGCGCTCGATGCGGCCGTGGGTGGGCTCGTGCCCGCTCGCGACCTGACCCGTGCGAACTCGACGCTCGGCATGGCCCGAACCACCGGCCACATGCTCGGACCCGTCCTGGGCGGGCTCGTGGTGGCCGGCTTCGGCGCGCGATCCGCGTTCTGGATCGACGCGGCGAGCTCGATCGTCGCCGCGCTCGTGGTGCTCGCGATCCGCGGGCAGATGGGCGGGTCGTCGTCGGCCATCGAGCACTCGGTCAGCGACGACCACCCGGGTCGTGGCGCAGCGATGCTGGCTGGGCTTCGGGTGCTGTCGGAGGATCCGGTGCTGCGCCTGCTCGCGGTGGGCTGGTCGGGCATGTGCGTGTGCTTCGCGTACGTGACCGCTGCCGAGCTGCCGCTGGCGGTGTCGTTCGGCGTCGACGAGCCGGGCCTGGGCGCGATCGTGACGAGCTGGTGCATCGGCTCGCTGGTCGGCTCGTGGCAGGCACGACGCGTGCGGATCGAGCAGCGCGGTGCACGCGTGCTCGTGACCAACGCGATCGTGTGCGCCGCGGTGTTCGCCGCGACCGGCGTGGCACCGCAGTTCTGGTGCGTGCTGGCGCTGATGGCGATCGGCGGCTGGTCGATGGCGCTCGCCGACGTGGTCGAGACGAGCACGATCCAGCAGCGCGTCCAGGACCACGTGCGTGCTCGCGTGATGGCGGCCTACCAGGGGCTGTTCAGCGCGGTCTGGGGCACGAACCTGGCGGTCGCCGCGCTCGTGGTCGACGCGTTCTCGCCGCACGTCGCATACGTGATGGGCGGCGCATGGTGCCTGGTCGGCGCGGCGGGATTCGCGGTGATCGGGCGCGTGCAGCGTCGCGAGCAGCAGTCGCACGAGCTGCGCGTGCTCGTGCCGCGTCACGCGCTCGAGAGCGAGCTGGCGGAGGGGGCGTAGCGCCTCCCCCGCCGGCTCGTGTCACGAATCGCGATCTCAGTCGTGGGGGCGGATCTGGGCGAGCACGATGCCGGCGGCGATCGGGCCGAGCAGGCCGGCCGCTGCGCCGATCACGGCGCCGAGGCCGCGGGACGCCAGCGGCGTGGCGCCGGGGTGCGGCATGCCGGCGCCACCAAGCAGCAGTGCGCCCGATGCGGCGCCGCCGAGGATCGACGCCGCGAGCCCGAACTCGGGCACGCCGGTCGACGACTGGGTGTAGGAGTTCGCGGCGCTCGCGACCACACCGGTCGCAAGTCCCAGTGCCAGGGCCTTCGGGCTTGCGCCGTGCCGCAGGGCAGTGAAGCCCACGCCCATGCCGGCGCCTGCGCCTGCCAGCAGCATGGTCTGGGTCCTGTCGACCTGCATCGAAGCTCCGTCCCGAATCCGATCGCACACGGAGTCCGCCCGTGTGCCCGTCCTCCTGTTTCTCGGGACGCGGCGTCGGTTCGTTCCACGGGTGAATGCAGCGCGGGCGACCCGAAGGCCGCCCGCGCGTGGTTCGTCGATGTCGCGTCGGTCACTCCGACGAGGGCTCCGCCACGTCGTCGCCCGCCTCGTCGCCGGCGGCCACGGTTGCGGGCTCCGGCTCCTTCTTGGCGCGTGACTTGCGCGGTGCCTTGACCTTGATCGAGGTCTGCTTGGGATCGTCCTTGGAGCGGTCGACCACGAGCGTCGAGCCGGGGACCGGAGCCTTGCCGAGCATCGCGTCGGCGAGGTGGTCCTCGACGAGCCGCTGGATCGCGCGCTTCATCGGGCGAGCACCGAGGGTCGGGTCGTAGCCCTCCTCCTGCAGCAGCTCGAACGCCGACTCGGTGAGCTCGAGCTTGAGCTCGTGCTCGGCCATCTGGTTGTGCAGGCGGCGCATGAGCAGGTCCGTGATCTCGCGGATCTCCTCCTTGGTGAGCTTGTGGAAGACGATGACCTCGTCGATGCGGTTGAGCAGCTCCGGGCGGAAGTGCTTCTTGAGCTCGCCCATGACCTTGCCCTTCATGTCGTCGCGGGTCGCACCCGCGTTCTCGCTGTCGGATCGTGGCTCGGTCTCGTTCCAACGCCGGAGCAAGGTCAGGGCGCGATCACGGAGAACTCGATCGGCGCGATGTACGTACCGGCTTTCGCCGCTGCCGGGATCGATGCACCGAAGCGCAGGCCCGCGGTCGTGACCCCGGGTGCTGCAGTGGTGGCGAGCACTGCCCCCGACGCGACGGTCGACGGGACCGGGTGCCAGTTCACGGTGAGTGCCACGGTGCAGTTGCTCGCTCCGGCGGTGTTCCACGGGCTGCCTCCGGGCGTGCCTGCTGCTCCGAGCGTCTCGAGGCACGCACCGAACCCGCCACCGGCCCAACTGCCGGCGAAGTCGGGGATCGCGGGCGTCCCGAGCCGGACGGTCGTCCAATCAGGAGGGCCGACGCCGACGATTCGTCCGTCGCTGTCGGGGGTGGCGTCCCAGAGCCACGATCCCGGGGGGCCGAAATGCGTGGGTGGAATCGTTCCGGTATCGGTTCCGTCGGGCGCGATCCGCGCGGCGACGCTCTGCACGCCGTCGTCACACAACACGACCACGTCGCCCGTCGGCTCCTCGATCATCGATGCAACGCAGCCGATCGGTGCGAAGTTCGCATCCCCGTCGCCCGCGAACGTCGGGTCGAGTGCGCCGCTGGACGTCAGGCGGGCGAGGTAGATGTGATCGTTCGCCGCGCCCGCTCGTGCGCCTACCAGGATCCGGCCGTTGTCGAGCACCTCTACCACGCAGTCGTCACTGTCCTGTTCCGAAGGGAGCTCGATCTGGCCGTCACCGGAGAAGGTCGTGTCGAGCACGCCGGTCGTGGTGACGCGAACCACCAGCGTACGGTCCGTTGCGCCCTTGACGCTGCCACACGCAACGATCCGGTCCTGATCGTCGACGGCGACGTCCCAGAGTCGGGACGCGGGATCGCCGCTGGTCGGCAGGAAGTGCATGCAGCCGTCGCCCGAAAATGCCGGATCGACGATACCGCTCGCAAGCGCGCGGAAGACGGCGTAGTTCGCCGTCCCGTCGTTCCACGCCCCGACCGACACGATGCGCCCGGCCGAGTCCTCGGCGATCCGCCGCGCGTCGCTCGCGACGTTGCCGCACGAGAACTCGAGGGTCCCGTCCCCGTCAAACGACGTGTCAAGGGCACCGCCGGAGGTCAGGACCGTGATTCCCGCCTGGTTGCCATAGGGCGGCCCCTGGATGTGGGACGATACGGCGATACGTCCGTCGTCGAGCGACTCGATCCCGAACACCGACGTGTTCTCGCCCGGGTGGATCTGGAAAGTCTGCTTGCCGTCTCCGTCAAAGGTGGTATCCAACGCACCGGCCGACGTGAAGCGGATCACCGCACCCACGTCCTTGCCGCCACTGTCGTGGTTGCCGGCCGTCAGGATTCGTCCAGCGGCGTCAATCGCCACGCTCGTCGGGAGCTCACCGTTCGGCAGGTAATCACCCGTGTCCCATCCGTCACCGCTCCACGTCGTGTCGAGTGTGTAGTCGGGCGATCGGTACATTGTCTGGTCGCGACCGTCGAGCTGCGCCGCGCGGAGCGTCGAGCTGGCGTTGGACGAGCCCCAGGTGAGCGTACATGTCGCTGCAGTGATCGCGGTCGACCCGGGCAAGACCGTGCCCAGGCTGGTCGCTGCAGTACCCGACTGGCACGCGCTCGCGTCGAGCGTGGTGGCGCTCGGGACCGTAGCGGTCACGACGACAGAGGAAGCGGCGGCCCCGGCGCTCGGTGCGAGTTCTGCGCTCACTGACACGCCCACGAGCACGGCCATGCACGCGCAGGCGTGGAGCGCGCGCACAACTCGATGGGCGAGGTGTATCCGCATGCTCGAACCATCGGCACAAACGGGTCACAGCTTGACCGGAAACCAACACTGCGTCGCACATCGAAACGCAGCGCGGGCGACCCGAAGGCCGCCCGCGCGTGGTTCGTCGATGCAGCGTCGATCACTCCGACGAGGGCTCCGCCACGTCCTCGCCCGCCTCGTCGCCGGCTGCCACGGTTGCGGGCTCCGGCTCCTTCTTGGCGCGCGACTTGCGCGGCGCCTTGACCTTGATCGAGGTCTGCTTGGGATCGTCCTTGGAGCGATCGACCACGAGCGTCGAGCCCGGAACCGGCGCCTTGCCGAGCATCGCATCGGCGAGGTGGTCCTCGACGAGCCGCTGGATCGCACGCTTCATCGGGCGAGCACCGAGCGTCGGATCGTAGCCCTCCTCCTGCAGCAGCTCGAACGCCGACTCGGTGAGCTCCAGCTTGAGTTCGTGCTCGGCCATCTGGTTGTGCAGGCGGCGCATGAGCAGGTCGGTGATCTCGCGGATCTCTTCCTTGGTGAGCTTGTGGAAGACGATGACCTCGTCGATGCGGTTGAGCAGCTCCGGGCGGAAGTGCTTCTTGAGCTCGCCCATGACCTTGCCCTTCATGTCGTCGTGCGACATGCCGGCATCGTCGTGGCCCATCGAGAAGCCGAGGCTCACGTTCTTCGTGATCATCCCGGCGCCGATGTTCGACGTCATGATCACGATCACGTTGCGGAAGTCGACGTGGCGACCCTGGCTGTCGGTGACGCGCCCGTCCTCGAGCATCTGCAGGAGGATGTTGAACACGTCCGGGTGGGCCTTCTCGACCTCGTCGAGCAG
>JAGQUL010000212.1:16408-16638 GCA_020438525.1 Thermoleophilia bacterium
TACTCGGACATGTCGATCTGGATCATCGCGTCCTGGTCGCCGAACAGGAACTCGGCGAGCGTTCGCGCGAGCTCCGTCTTGCCGACGCCGGACGGTCCGAGGAACATGAACGAGCCGGTCGGCCGCTTCGGGTCCTTGATGCCGGCGCGGGCGCGGCGAATCGCCTTGGCCACCGCGACGATCGCGGCGTCCTGGCCCACGACGCGCTTGTGGAGCTCGTCCTCCATCCG
>JAGQUL010000212.1:16699-17311 GCA_020438525.1 Thermoleophilia bacterium
ATGTCGGCGATCTCCTCCTCGCCCACCTCGGGCTGCGGGGTGTCGTCGCTGGCCTCCCAGTTCTCCTCCAGGTCGCGCTTCTTCTGGACGAGCTTGCGCTCCTGGTCGCGCAGGTTGGCGGCGTTCTCGAACTCCTGCTGCTCGATCGCGCGCTCCTTGTCGCGGCGCACGGTCTCGATCTCCTGCTCGAGCTCCTTGTAACGCGGCGGCGAGGTCATCGTCTTGATGCGCAGGCGCGACGCGGCCTCGTNNCGATCAGGTCGATCGCCTTGTCCGGGAGCTGGCGCTCCTGGATGTAGCGGTCGGCGAGCACGCATGCGGCCTCGAGCGCCTCGTCGGTGATCTTCACGCGGTGGTGCTGCTCGTAGCGCTCGCGCAGCCCCTTGAGGATCAGCACGGCGTCCTCGATCGACGGCGGCTCGACGCGCACCTGCTGGAAGCGGCGCTCGAGCGCGGAGTCCTTCTCGACGTACTTGCGGTACTCGTCGAAAGTCGTCGCACCGATCGTCTGCAGTTCACCGCGGGCCAGCATCAGCTTCAGGATGCTGGCGGCGTCGATCGCACCCTCGGCAGCGCCGGCACCGACCAGCGTGTGCATCTCGTCGATGAACA
>JAGQUL010000213.1 GCA_020438525.1 Thermoleophilia bacterium
GAGTGCCTCACCGACAACCGCAACCGCACCGCCGCCGAGGTGCGCCACGCGTTCACGCGCGCGGGCGGGTCGCTCGGCACGGACGGGTCGGTGGCGTGGATGTTCAACCGCGTGGGCGAGGTTCAGCTCGCCGACGGCAGCGACGAGGACGAGGCGCTGCTGGCTGCGGCCGACGCGGGCGCGGAGGACATCGCGACGGAGGACGGAATCGTGATCGTGACCTGCGAGCCGGGCGCGATCCAGCCGGTGCGTGCGGCGCTCGAGGAGGCCGGGTTCACCGTCGAGCGGTCCGAGAGCGTGCTGCGCCCGTCGAACACCATCGAGCTGCAAGCCGAGGGCCTGGGCAAGGTGATGCGGATGATCGACGCGCTCGAGGACCTCGACGACGTGCAGAAGGTGAGCGCGAACTTCGAGGCCGACGACGCGGTGATGGAAGCGGTGCTCGGCGACGGCTGACGCGGGTCACGCGCGTTCGAAGGCTGCGGTGGCGTTCGTCGCGAACGTGCGCAGCAGCGGTGCACCGTGTGCGTACAGCAGCGGCAGCCACACGGGGACCGGCAGCGATGCGCCGTGCAGCGCGTAGCTGAAGGTTCCGGGGATCGACGACACTGCGGCCTCGTAGGCGGTGCCTGCGAGCGCCAGCAGCGCGATCGTGCGCACGGCTGCGGCGTCGGGGCGAACGCTCACGAGACGGATCGCGAGGCCTGCAGCGAGCAGCACGGTTGTCGTCCACGGGTGTTCCCAGAGCAGGCCGGTGGTGAGGTAGGCGGCCACGAACCATGCGGCCTGCTGGGCGATGCGCGGTGCAGGCGTGGGCGTGGGGGTGCGCGTGCCGTACGCGTGCTGGACGGCGAGCGATACGGCGCAGATGAACGCGAACGCGAGCCCGAACTGCGGAAACACCCACCAGGCCTGCCCGAACAGCCACGGGTGGGCGTACCAGAGCGCGCCGCTCACCACGTGGATCTGGTCGAGCGCCGGGCCGATCACGCAGCTGGCGAGGAACACGCCGAGGATGAGCAGGATGCGATGCCTCACGTCACGGAGCGTAGCGGGTGCAGTGCAGGAACGTCCGATCCGTCGTCGAACATGTGTTCGTGCCTGCCGCTGCTGCTGAACACGTCCGCATCCTGGGGATCGACCCGGGAACCGCATCGACCGGATTCGGGGTGGTCGACCGGCATGGCGTAGGGAACCTCGTGCCGGTCTGGTACGACTGCCTGCGCACCAAGCCGAGCGAGCCGATGCAGGACCGGCTGATGCGGATCGCCGGCGGCGTTCGCGCGGCGATCGAGCAGCTGCAGCCGCACGCCGTGGCGATCGAGGAGCTGTTCTTCGGCGCGAACGGCAAGGCAGCGCTTGCGGTGGGCCAGGCGCGAGGCGTGTGCATCCTCGCGTGCGCGGAGGCGGGCGTGCCCGTGTACGAGTACACCAACAACGCGATCAAGCAGGCCGTGACCGGCTACGGGCGCGCCGACAAGCAGCAGGTCATGGAGATGGTGCGCGTGCAGCTTCGGATGACCGAGATCCCGCGGCCGGACCATGCGGCGGATGCGCTCGCCGCGGCGATCACGCATGCCGGCGCGATGGGCGTGGGGCTGGCGAGCGCTCGAGCCCGGGGGCCCGTGACGCGGTAGCAACGCGCTACCTGCCGCGTCCGACGCCCCGGTCAGACTTTCCGCATGATCGCCCGCCTTGTAGGACGCTGCGTCCATGCCGACTCCGAGTCCCTCGTCGTAGACGTGGGCGGTGTCGGCTACCTGGTGCGCGCCACGACGGGTGTGCTGCAGGCAGCGCAGCGCGATCCCGAGCAGGTCACGGTGCACGTGCACACGAACGTGCGCGAGGACGCCATCCAGCTCTTCGGGTTCGAGTCGCGGAGCGAGCAGCAGGTGTTCGAGCGGCTCACGTCGCTGCAGGGCGTGGGGCCGAAGGTCGCGATCGCGGTGCTCAGCTCGATCTCCCCGCAGGACCTGCAGCGGGCCACGCTCACCGAGGACGTGGCGCTGCTGCAGAGCGTGCCGGGAGTCGGCCCGAAGGTCGCGCGCAGGATCGTGACCGAGCTCAAGGACAAGCTCGACGACATCGTGGTCGCGGGCGTGACCACGTTCGCGGCGCAGGTGAGCGACGGCACACCCGACGCGATGACCACCTTCTACGAGGCCCGGGAAGCGCTCGTGGGACTGGGCATGTCGATCCCGGAGGCAGAGGCGGCACTGGCCGGCACGGATGAATCGGCGGGCGCGAGCGATCGCGTGAAGCAGGCATTGAAGACCAAGCAGGTGCGCACATGAGCAGCGACGAACTCGACTTCGGACCCAAGCCCGGGATCCCGGCCGCAGGAGCACCGCAGCCGCTCGGCGACGAGGGTGCGCCGATGCGCAGCCCGATCAGCGACGCCGCGGCGCGCCGCGGCGAGGAGGAGCTCGACCGCTCGCTGCGCCCGCGCACGCTCGACGAGTTCATCGGGCAGCGTCGCGTGCGCGAGCAGCTGGGCGTGTTCATCGACGCGGCACGGCATCGCGAGGAGGCGCTCGACCACGCGCTGTTCGCGGGACCTCCCGGGCTCGGCAAGTGCGTCACGCCCGACACGATGGTGTTCACCACCCACGGCATGGAGCCGATCGGTGACCTCGGGCACATCGGTGGCGAGAGCTGGCAGCCGATCACGCGCCCGATCGCCGGCCTGTACGGCGTGCGCACCGCCGACTACTTCTACGACAACGGCGAGGGACCGACGCTGCGCGTCACCACCCGCTCGGGCTACCGGGTGGAGGGAACGCCCAACCACCCGCTGCTCGTGCGAGGCAGCGACGGGCGGCTGCAGTTCCGCCGGCTCGGCGAGCTGCGCAGCGGCGACGAGGTCGCGGTGCGGCTCGGCGCGCAGGTGTTCGGATCGAGCACGAAGCTGCACGTCGAGGGCGTCGACATGCCGAGCATGGCCGACCCCGCGCATGCGCCGGAGGAGCTCGAGCCGGAGCTGGCTCGACTGCTCGGACTGCTGCTCGACGGCGGCCGCCTGTCGCCCGGCGGCGACGGCTTCGTGTACGTGTCGCGCGACTCGGCTCGAGCCGAGGAGGTTCGACGCCTCGCACAATCGGGCCTGTGCCTGCACCTCGAGTCGTTCGGCGAGGGCCCGCTCGGCGAGCGCTGGGGCGGGCGCAGCCCGCGCATCGCGACGCTGCTTCGCGGCCTGGGACTCACGCGCGAGGGCTTCGACGGAATCCCGACCTGCATCTACCGCGCACCGCGGCTGCTCGTCGCCGAGTTCCTGCGCGGCGTGTTCTGGGGCGTCGAGCACGCGCCCGTGTTCCAGCATCGCGACCGCACGGTGGTCGCGCACCTGCAGCTGATGCTCGCCAACATGGGCATCGAGTCGTCGATCGTGCCGGACCAGGACGGCTGGTCGCTGCGCGCAAGCGCCGAGCCCGCCGGATACGACCAGTTCGACGCGGGCCAGGTGCCCGACATCCACGACCCGTATGCCGAGCTCGGTGGGCAGCACCACCATGGTGCCGAGCCCGTGGAGGCATCCGCGCGGCTCAAGGACCGCGAGCGCGACGAGCGACGCGCGCTCGTGGGTCGTGCGCTCGCCGCGACCAGGTCGGGCGACGATTCCCAGGTTGGGTTCGGGCTCACGGCAGCGGGCGTGCTCGTGGCGCTCGAGGGCGACGGCGCGAGCAGCTACCGCCGTGGCGGTGCCACCGCGGGCGACATCACGCCGGTGCGCGTGGAGAACACCGGCTCGATCCAGATCCTCGACTCGTCGGTGACGGTCGCGGAGGTGGAGCCTGGCGAGCGCGGCCGAGCGCTGATCCGCGAGGCCGTGCACGACCATCGCGCGCTCGCGGTTCGCAGCGCCCGCTCGAAGCTGCGACGCGACGACATGGTGGAGCTGTCGTGGGAGCCGATCGTGTCGATCGAGCCCGGACATGCGCACACCGTCGACGTGAGCGTGCCCGACGGGCACACGTTCATCGGCAACGGCATCGTGTGCCACAACACGACGCTCGCAAGCGTGGTCGCCAACGAGCTCGGCTCGACGATGCACGCCACGAGCGGACCGGCGCTCGAGAAGAAGGCCGACGTTGCGGCGATCCTCACGTCGCTCGGCACCAACGACGTGCTCTTCATCGACGAGATCCATCGCCTGAGCACCGCGATCGAGGAGGTGCTCTACACGGCGATGGAGGACTACCAGATCGACATCGTGCTCGGTCAGGGCCCTGCCGCGCGCACGCTGCGGCTCGACCTCGAGCCGTTCACGCTCGTGGGCGCGACCACCCGCACCGGCCTGCTCACCACGCCGCTGCGCGACCGCTTCGGGATCACGCAGCGGCTCGAGTACTACGACGCAGACGAGCTCACCAAGGTGGTGCTGCGATCGGCGCGACTGCTCGAGCTGGAGCTCGATGCCGAGGCCGCGGAGGAGATCGCGTCGCGCTCGCGTGGCACGCCGCGAATCGCCAACCGCCTGCTGCGACGGGTGCGCGACGTGGCGCAGGTGCGGCATGAGGGGCGGCTCACGCTCGACGTGGCGCAGGAGGCGCTCGACCTGGTCGACATCGACGCCGTCGGGCTCGATCGCATCGACCGGCAGGTGCTCGAGACGATCCTCACCAAGTTTGGCGGCGGCCCGGTGGGCCTGTCGACGCTCGCGGTGGCCATCGGCGAGGAACCCCACACGCTCGAGGACGTGTACGAGCCGTTCCTGCTGCAGCGTGGGTTCCTGCAGCGAACGCCGCGCGGGCGGATCATCACGCCGCGTGGTCGGGCGCACCTCGGCGAGTCGGGGTACGCGGTGACGCAGCCCGGCGAGCTGTTCTGACCGGTCAGCCGCGCAGCGCGTCGGGCACGTGCCCGAGCGGACGCACCTGGAGGCCCCACGTCTCGGCGTTGTCCCAGGTCTGGTTGAGCATCCCGGCGGCGCCGTCGAAGAACTGGTCGCCGACCCACTCGCTGCGGTAGCCGACGCCATCCCACAGGCCGGTGCCGGCGTATGGACGCAGCAGCATCGGGTCGGGATCGCGCGACCACGTCGAGAGCGGCTGGATCGCCGGCTCGTGTGGCAGCAGGTCGATCACCTGCGGCTCGTCGAGTCCGGGCAGCTTCACGGCCAGGCCGGCGTGGAACCCGCCGACGTAGCCGCCGGTGCCGTCGTAGTGGCGGCTCACGGCGATCGCGCCGGCGAACGCGTCGTCGGCCGGTCCCATTCCGAACCCGCGCATGTCGTCGAGCATGTGTGCACCGAGCATCGCGCGGTTGAAGCAGTTGCCTTCGTCGACCCACACCGCGGTGCCGCGCAGCCGGTCGACCATCCGCATCGTGGTGGTCCAGTCGGTCTCGACGAGCTGGAATGGAGCGCGGGCCTTGGCAGCGAGGACCACGGGGCCCGCCGCTCGGGCACGCTGCGCAGCACCGCCGAGCACGCGCGAGATGTCGCGCTTCGCCGCGATGCGCAGTCCATCGGAGATCACGTCGCCGGAAATGGCCATCTTCGTCCGTTCGTCCCACGAGTCCGCGCGCGCCGTCCCGGGCACGCGAACTGTCCACCCGTGCTTCGTCTGCACGCACCGTCGCGTTGCAGCTGCCTCGGCGATCCTTGGCGCGATCCGGATTGGTGGCGGGCGTGTGCAGTGTTGTGCGTGACCTATCCGGATCGG
>JAGQUL010000214.1 GCA_020438525.1 Thermoleophilia bacterium
GGCGCCGAGAGCTCGAGCGCCGCTGCTGCGATCGCGCCCGGTGCCGACGCCACCGCGTCGACCGGAAGCTCGGCGAGCGCACCGCGCCCCGGGGCGCTCGCCGCGAACGCCCTCAGCTCGAGCGCGAGCGCTGCCGAGGTTCGATCGTCGAACACGCGGGTCACCGCGAGCACCACGTCGCCCAGTTCGGGTAGCCGTGCCGCGTGGAAGTGGGTTGCGCTGCCGGCGGTCACGGGTGCCTCGGCCAGGCCGCCGCCTCGCCCGGTGCGCACGGCGCGCCCGAGGAAGCTGCCGGCCTCCGGTGCGGTTGCGTTGCTCATCTCGTCTCCTTCCGTCGGCGACGGTACCTCGTCAGCGTCCGGTGAACACCGGATCGCGCTTCTCCAGGAATGCGGTCACGCCTTCGACGTGGTCGTCGCTCGCCGCGGCGTGCTGCTGCAGCTGCGCCTCGTACTCGAGCGCGTCCTCGAGCGTGGAGGTGGGGGCGCGGTAGACCGCGCGCTTGGTGAGCGCGAGCGCCATGGTCGGCATCTTCGCGAGCGACGCAGCGTAGGCGTGGGCGTGCTCGGCGAGCTGCTCGCCGGCCACGATCTCGTTCACCAGGCCGAGCGAGAGCGCGCGGTCGGCATCGATCAGGTCGCCCGAGTACATGAGCTCCAGCGACCGCGACGTGCCGATCAGCTCCGGCAGGAACCAGGTGCTGCCGGTGTCGGGCAGCAGCCCGATCTTCGAGAACGCCTGCGTGAAGCGTGCGTCCTCCGCCGCGATGCGGATGTCGGCGGCGAGCGCGAGGCTCCACCCCGCTCCGGCAGCCACTCCATTGACCGCTGCGATCACCGGCATCGGCAGCGCGCGGATCGTCATGATCGTGCGGTTGAAGGTGGAGCGCACGTGGTCGTCGACCCGGAAGTCGGGATCGGCGCGCGCCATCGAGAACTCGGTGAGGTCCTGCCCTGCGCAGAAGCCCGGACCGCGGCCCGTCAGCAGCAGCGCGCGCACCTCGCGGTCACGCTGCACCAGCCGCAGCGCCGCTGCGAGGTCCTTGTGCAGCTGCATGTTGATCGCGTTGCGCTTCTCGGGGCGGTTGAGCGCGATCGTCGCGACCCCGTCGCGGACCTCGTACTCGATCGTCTCGAACGTCTGTGCCTGTTCCGTCGCCATGGTTCGATGCTCCTCCTGGGTCAGGCGCCGGTGAACGCCGGCGATCGCTTCTCGAGGAACGCGTGCATGCCCTCGGCCTGGTCCTCGCTCGCGAACAGCACGTGGAACGCTCGTCGCTCCTGCTCGATGCCGCTCCGCAGCGTGGTCTCGAACGCCGCGTTCACGGCCTCGCGCGCCATCTGCAGCGCGAGCGGGCTCTTCGACGCGATCGTGCGGCACACCGCGAGCGTCTCGTCGCGCCAGGCCTCGGCAGCCACCACGCGCGCGACGAGGCCCGCGCAGCGCGCCTCGTCGGCCGACAGCGTGCGGCCGGTGAGCACCATGTCCATCGCCACGGCCTTTCCGACCGCGCGTGGCAGTCGCTGCGTGCCGCCGGCCCCGGGGATGATCCCCAGGTTGATCTCGGGCTGTCCGAACTGTGCGGTCTCGCTCGCCACGATCAGGTCGCAGGCCATCGCCAGCTCGCAGCCGCCGCCGAGCGCGAAGCCCGACACGCCGGCAACCACGGGCGTGGTGAGCGACCTGATCCGCTCGATCCGCGAGAACGTGTCCTCGCGCAGCATCTGGATGGGGGAGGCCTCGGCCATCTCCGAGATGTCCGCGCCCGCCGCGAACGCACGATCGCTGCCGAGCAGCGCGATGCAGCGAACCTCGGGGTCGCGATCGAAGTCCTCGAGCGCGTCGACGAGCTCCGTCAGCAGCTGCGGGCCAAGCGCGTTGAGCACCTTCGGCCGATCGAGGGTCACGATCCCGACCGCTCCGTCCCGCTCGACCTTGATGTCCTGGTACGCCATGCCGGTTCCTCCCCGGGTTCGTCCCGCAGCTCGACACGCGCGCCTCACGCGCGCGCGGTGCTTCGATGCTACAGGTCCCCCGGACCGGCCGCAGGCGCTCAGCGCGCCGACGCAGTCGGGATCGCGTCGCGCGGATCGACCGGCCACCGCCCGTCGGTGCTCGTCCACGTGGCCACGATGTCGAGACCCGCGCGCGAATCACGTCGCCACGACTGCACCACGTCGACCGGTCCCTCGGGAGTCTCGGCGCGCAGGCGCAGCTGCACGACCGAGTCCTCGCGCGGCATCCGCACCCCGGGTTCGATGATCGTGGGCCCTCCGGTGACCGACACGCCATCCATCGCGGACTCGGATTCGCGTGCCACGTCACGCACGATCGACACGAGCGGCGCCGCGCTCGCCTCCGTCGATGCGAGCGTCACGACGTGGCCGCGCTGCGGCTCACCCCAGGTGATCCGGTCCTCGCCGCTGCGATCGAGCACCCGCCACTGCTTCGGCACCGCCAGCCGCACGCTGCCGAGCGACCGCGTGGCGAGCGGCAAGGTCGGCGCGACGCTCGCGGCGACCTGCCCATCGCTGCCAGATCGCCAGATCGCCAGCGTCACCAGCAGCGCGAGCGCCATCGTCGGCCACGCCAGCAGCCGCAGGTCGACGCGTCGCGGAGCGCGCGCGTCGTTCGATCGATCGGTGTCGCGCGGTTCGATGAAGGGTGGTATTGACATGTCGTGTTCCTCCTGGTTGATCTGCATGTGGTGGTCGGGCTGTCGGGGGGGGGGGGGAAGTCAGTCGTCGCGTCCGAGCACGCGCAGCGGCGCGCCCAGCGGACCGAGCGCCGCAGCGAGCGAGTCGCGGGCAAGCCGTCGATGCGTGGCCGACACCTTCGACACGTCCATCGATCCCGACCACTCCGTCGCGCCGCCCAACCCGAGCGCCGCACCCCAGCCCATCCGCCACTCGACCCGCCCGTTCGACGTGTGCAGCCCGAACGAGCCACGCACGCCCGCACCCGCCCATCCCTCGGCCTTCGCGGACTGTCGGATCGAGATCCCGAGCACGTCCACGCCCGTGCGCGTCTCCGCGCGCGCGACCGCACCCGCCATCGCGCCGCCGTCGACCTCCGCATCGACCGACTCGCGCGTGACCCGCGCCTGCAGCGCCCCGCGCGCCTCCGCCCCGATCGTGCCGCGCGCCCTGCCGTTCACGAACACCGACCCGACCCCGCCGATGTCGCGCTCCACGCCCATCGCCACCTGCGCCGACACGATCGCCGCGCGCATCGTCGCCTCGATCGATCCACCCAGGCCTGCCGCCCGCTTCGCTCCGGTTCCGGCCTGCCCGCCGCGCACCAGCTCGTACGACCACTCGCCGGAGCCGCACACCACGCAGACCTGGACGTCGGCGTGCATCCGGATGCCCGCGACCTCGCCCTTCGTCTGGCGCGACCCCGACCACCAGGCGATCGGATCCATGAACGGCGTCATCCGCAGCTCGTCGCGGGGCACGCGCTGCGGCGCGTTGCCGCCACCGGTACGCACCTCCCGCTGGTCGCGCCACCGCCGCGTCGTCTGCTCGCCGGCCACCAGCTCGCGCACCCGACCCACGACCGCCCCGCCGATCGAGTCACCGCGCGGCGACAGCCCGGTCGCCACGCCGCCGAGCAGCAGCGCCGCGCCCACCGTGATCCCGACCAGCTCGAGCGTGGTGGTCGCCGTCTCCCTGCCTGCGTGTGCCCTGCCTGTGTGCATGGAGCAATCGCATCGAGAAAACCGTGACGTGTTGCGCGCAGATCGTGACGACTTCGTGCCAAAAGCGTCACGGGACCGTTACGATCCGCCTCCCCATGGCGACTCGACCCCCCGAAGCCCACCCTGCGACCCCGCCCGACGCGGTCATTCGCGCGCGCGGCCTGCGCAAGCGATACGGCGCCCGTGACGCGGTCGACGGCATCGACTTCGACGTGCTGCGCGGCGAGTGCTTCGGCTTCCTCGGCCCCAACGGCGCCGGCAAGAGCACCGCCATGCGCATGCTCTACGGCTTCACCCCGAGCACCGCCGGCGACCTGTCGGTGCTCGGCATGGACGTCGCCCGCCACCCGCGCCGGATCAAGGCGCGCCTGGGCGTGGTGCCGCAGGAGAACAACCTCGACCCCGACAACACCGTCTGGCAGAACCTGCTGATCTACGCGCGCTACTTCGGGCTCTCGCGCGCGGAGGCCTCGCGCCGCGCAGCCGATGCGCTCGAGCTGTTCCAGCTGGCCGACCGTCGCGATGCGGAGATCCACGAGCTGAGCGGCGGCATGAAGCGTCGCCTCGTGATGGCCCGCGCCCTGCTCGGCGATCCGGAGGTCGTGCTGCTCGACGAGCCCACCACGGGCCTCGATCCGCAGGCCCGGCGCGTGGTGTGGCGAACGCTCAGGGAGCTGCGACGACGGGGGCGCACGCTCGTGCTCACGACGCACTACCTCGACGAGGCGGAGCGGCTGTGCGACCGGCTCGTGCTGCTCGACCAGGGCCGGATCGTGCTTGCCGGCCGCCCGCAGCAGCTGATCCTCGACCACGCCGGCGAGCTCGTGCTCGAGGTCGACCTGTCCGACGCGCCCGGCCACGCTGCCGGCGACCCGTTGCTCGCGAACGTGCTGGCCGCGCTTGACTCGAGCGAGCTCGAGCACGTCTACGAGGGGGGCACGCTCACCGTCTACGGCGCCGGGCAGGCCAGCGGCAGCCTCGAGCAGCAGTTCGAACGGATCCCGTCGCCCGACGGCGCCTCGCGCGTGACCCGACGCGGCACGCTCGAGGACGTGTTCCTGCGCACGACCGGCCACGCGCTCATCGAGGGGGCCGACGCATGACCGGCACGTCGTCGACTGCAGCCGCGACATCGGCAACGGCCGCTGCGATCGTGGCCGACGCGCCGCTGCCGCAGGTCGTCGTCGCCCATGATGCACCGGCCGATCCACGCATCAGCATCGCGCTCACGCGCGCGGTGTGGCACCGCAATCGCGACGTGTTCCTGCGCCTGTGGACGTGGCTTCTGATCCCGAACGTGGTGGACGTGTGCCTGTCGATGCTCGCGCTCGGGCTCGGCCTCGGCGCGGCCGTGAGCGGCGTGGGCGGCGCGGGCTACGCGGAGTTCATCGCGCCGGGCCTCGTGGTGTGCAGCGCGCTGTTCAGCGCCGGTTTCGAGTGCAGCTACGGGACCTACTACCGGATGGACAAGCAGCGCACGTTCGACGCGATGGTCGCCACCCCGGTGCAGCTCGACGACGTCGTGCTCGGCGAGCTCTGGTACGGCGCGTTCCGCGGCACCGTGAGCGCGAGCGTGATCGCGGCGATCTTCGCGGCGTTCGGGCTGTTCGGCTCGTGGTGGGCGCTGCTGCTGCCCGCGATCTGCTTCCTCGGCGCGTACATGATGAGCGCGCTCGCGGTGACCGCCGCGAGCGTCAGCCCGATGCTGGAGACGCTCGGCTACTGGGTGAGCTTCGGCATCTTCCCGATGTACTGGCTCAGCGGCACCTTCTACGACCCGGCGCAGTTCGGCCCGGCGATCCAGGCCGCGCAGTTCCTGTCGCCCGCGTGGCACGGGGTCGAGCTCGCCCGCTCCGCATCGGGCACCGGCGGCGCCGGCTTCGACGCGATGAGCCTCGTCCACCTCGCCGTGCTCGTCGTGCTCGGACTCGCCGCCACCTGGAGCGCGATCACGCTCATGCGGCGGCGGCTGATCCGCTGACGTGTGTGAGACGCGTCGGCAGGCGCCTCACACCAGCAGCTGGTCGCTGATCGGCGCGAGCGCCTCGATCACGTTCGCAATGTGCTCGGCGGGCTCGAGCCCGATCAGCTCGCAGCCGTGGGCGACATCCTCGCGGCTCACGCCGGCAGCGAAGCTCGGTGTCTTGAGCTTCTTGGTGACGCTCTTCGGCTTCATCCCGCCGAAGCCCTCGGGGCGCATGCGCGCGACCGCCACCACGAACCCGCTCAGCTCGTCGCACGCGAACAGGTAGCGCTCCAGGTTCGTCTCGGGCACCACGCCGGTGTGCGGTGCGTGTGCCTGGATCGCGCGCACCACGACCTCGGGCCAGCCGGCCTCGCGCAGCATCGGTGCGCCGTCGGCCGGGTGCTGCTCGAGCGTCGGGTGGATCTCCCAGTCGAAGTCGTGCAGCAGCCCGGTGCATCCCCACAGCTCCACGTCCTCGCCCAGCTGCGCAGCGTACCAGCGCATCGCCGCCTCTACGGCCAGCGCATGCCCGAGCAGGCCGGGCTGGGTTGTGTGGGCGTTGAGCAGCTCCCATGCCGCGTCGCGCCCCGGGATCTCGATCGCATCGCTGGTCGTCGTCTCCATGCGTAGCTCCTACCCGATCCGCACGATGTCACGACTGCCGCACGCGCATGCGCCCGCGCGAGAGGATCCTCGAATGCAGATCGTTCCGCGCACCGCACCCGTCGCCTCGGCAACCCCGACTCCGGCCCCGGCCCCGGCCCCGTCCCCGGCCGCTGCCGCGCTGCCGCCGCTCCAGGACCGCACCCCCGAGCAGCTGCGCGAGGGCATGGTCGTGAACGTTCGCGGTGCAGGCAGCGACGACATCGCCGTGGCCCGCCTGATCCAGGACGGCGCCCAGTACATGGCGCGCCAGGCCGACACGACGATGGGCCTCGCAACCGTCGAGATCAACTACGCACCCGCCGATCGCCAGGGCGCGCTCGGCCTGGCCACGTTCCAGGGCACCAAGGGCTGGTTCGCACTCTCGCAGCGATCCACCAAGGGGCTGCTCGAGGGCATCGAGCGCCTGCGCTCGACGACGTGGTCGGAGTGGAGCGAGGCCCAGCGCCAAGCGTTCGTGCAGGCCAACGAGACGATCCTGCACGAGGCATCGCACGTGACGCTCAACGGCTACACCCCCGGCGACGTGACCGCCTGGCACCGCGCCAATCGCGACTTCGAGGAAGGGCTCGCCGAGGCCGCGACCATGACGCACATCGTCGACTTCATGCGCGACGAGTTCGGAGTCGACATCGCCGGCCGCACCGACCGCATCACCCAGTCGACCTCCGCCTACACGCGCTTCAGCGAGCGCATCGAGCGCATGCTCGGCATGGGCACCGACGGCTCACCCGCCGCCCTGGCCGCAGCCGCGTCCACCGTGGCCGACCACGTCCGCGCCGACGAGCGCCTGCCGGAGATCGCACGCCGCATGGGCCTCGCGCTCGGCGGCGCCGACGCCCCGCAGGAGCTCGTCGACGAGATCGCCGCGACCCTGCCCGGGTTCGTCGCGGAGAAGAACGGCACCCGCACCAAGCTCATGGAGATCCAGGCGGCGCTCGTCGACCACGCTGCCGGTCATTCGCTCGATGATCCGGGCGATTTCGTGGCGCGCCTGCGCGCGGATTTCGACGCCCTCGCAGGCACCGAACCCGCCCCGGTGAACGGCTACGAGCCGATCGACTGATCCGAGCACGTTCGAATTCTGCAAACAGCGCTCAAGCACCCGGCATCCGTGACCGAGAACCCCTCCAGTCATGGAGAGACGACGACGCACTGATCGCCTGCCGCTGCCTGCGCAGCTTCCGGCCGACCCGCTCGCTCGCGGTCGCGCCGCCTGCGACCATGCCACGATGGCCGGATTCGCCGCCTCGTGCGCGCTCGTGATCCCCGACGACGGCTCCCAGGGCGTGCTCGCCGGCGCCTCCGGACGCATCGATCCGATCCTCGACATCGCCCGCGGCGCCGCCCGCAGCATCGCCGGCGACGGAGCCGCCCTGCGCCTCGTCGACGTGGACGGTCGCGGCCACGCCACCGCCGCCCATCGCCACGCCGCGGTGCCGCTCGGCC
>JAGQUL010000215.1 GCA_020438525.1 Thermoleophilia bacterium
GCGAACACCGAGCCGCTCGGCTCGTTCGGCTCGTGCCAGGCGTCGCCGCCCTGCGCGCGAGCGAGCCCGCGAACGATGCTCAGGCCCAGGCCGGTGCCGGGGATGCGGGCAGCGGAATGGCCGCGGCCGCGCACGAACTCCTCGAACAGCAGCGGCGCCACGTCGTCGGGCACGCCGTCGCCACGATCGCGCACGAGCACGTCGACGTACGAGTCGCCGTGCGGCCGCGACTGCACGGTGATCGGAGCATCGCCGTACTTGAGCGCGTTGCTCATGTAGTTGAGCAGCATCTGCTCGAGGTGGTCGGGATCGACGAGCACGCGCACGGACGGCTCGACGGAGACCTCGATGCCTCGCTCGTGCGCGTCGAGGTCGGTCACGACCGCCTGCACCACGTCGTGCAGCGACACCTCGCCCGGGCTCGCGTCGAGCGAACCCGACTCGATCCGGCTCAGTACCAGCAGGTCGTCGACGAGTCGCGTCAGGCGTGCGCTCTGGTCATCGATGATCCGGATGTACGCGAGGCGATCCTCGTCGGTGGTGGCTTCCCAGCGCTCGCGAAGGGTCGCGGAGAACCCGGCGATCGACGCGAGCGGCGTTCGCAGCTCGTGCGAGGCCATCGCGACGAAGCGTGTCTTGAGGCGGTCGAGCTCCTGCAGCCGGTCGACGATCTCGGTCTCGCGCGCGAGTGCCTGCTCGAGCTGCAGGCGGGCGCGGTGGCGCTCGCGGGCGTACTCGATCGACCGCATGAGCAGGTCCGTGTCGAACGTGCCCTTGACGAGGTAGTCCTGCGCGCCGGCGGCGACCGCATCCGTGGCGGCCCGATGGTCGGCGTTGCCGGTCAGCACGATCACCGGCGGGCATGCCGGCACGTGCTCCAGCAGCCGGCGGCACGTCTCGGTACCCGAGGCATCGGGCAGCGTCAGGTCGAGCAGCACCACGTCGAACGCGAACTCCTCGAGCTGCTGGAGCGCTGCCTCGAGTCGATCGACCACGGTCGCGTCGTACCGCACGCCAGCGCTCGAGCGGTTGGCATCTGCGAGCTGCTCCTGCAGCAGTCGTGCATCGCCTGGGTTGTCCTCGACGAGCAGCACGCGCAGGTGGTTCGGGCGATCAGTCATGGGACGGCAACCTCGCCACCGTGGTCCAGAACGACTCGATCGCATGCACCACGTCCACGTACCCGTCGAAGTCGGACGGCTTGGTCACGTAGCAGTTGGCATGCCCGTCGTAGCTCGCGGCGATGTCGCGCTGCTGGCTCGAGGAGCTGAGCACCACGACCGGCACCGAGCGCAGCTGCGGGTCGCGCTTCATCGTGTGCAGCACGTCGAGGCCGCTGAAGCCGGGCAGGTTCAGGTCGAGCAGCACGAGGTCGAACTCGGGCGCGTCCTCGTGCGGCGGCTCGTGGCGCAGCATGCTGATCGCAGTCTCGCCGTCGGGCGCGAGCCACATCCGGTTGTGCAGGCGAGCCCGTGCGAAGCCTTCCTGGGTGAGCCGGACGTCGCCGGGGTTGTCCTCGACCAGCAGGATCTCGATCGATGCGAGCGGGGCGATCATGCTGCGGCCTCCAGCGTGAACGAGAACCGCGACCCCTCGCCGGGCACGCCCTGCGCGGTGATCTCGCCGCCATGGCGTTCCACGATTCGAGCGCAGATCGCCAGGCCGATCCCGGTACCGTCGTACTCGCCGCGCGCGTGCAGTCGCTGGAACATCTTGAAGATGCGCTGCGCGTGCTCCTCGTCGAAGCCGATTCCGTTGTCGGTCACGTCCACCCGTACCATGTTCCCCATGCGCGCGGCATCGATGCGTATCTCGAGCGGGCGGTCGGGACTTCGGTACTTGATCGCGTTGCCTACCACGTTCACGACGAGGCGTTCGAGCTGCGTGGGATCCCCGTGCACGCGGGGCAGCGAATCCGGGCGGAACACACGGCCATCGGATTCCTCGATCGTGGGGCCGAGCACGTCGAGCGCTCGTTCCACGATGTCGCCCAGGTCGACGTCCTCGAACGGACGCTCGCTCGTGCCCACGCGCGAGTAGTCGAGCAGGTCGGCCACGAGCGACTGCGCCCGCTCGGCGCCGTCCACCACGAACCCGAGCAGCTCGCGCCCGTCGTCGTCGAGCTCCGTCGCGTGGCGCTGCATGAACAGCTGGCTGAAGCTGCGAATCATCCGCAGCGGCTCCTGCAGGTCATGGCTCGAGACGTACGCGAACTGCTCGAGATCGCGGTTCGACGATGCCAATGCCGCATTCGTCGCGGCCAGCTCCTCGTTTGCCCGGGCCCGGGCCGCCGCCGAGCGCGCGAGCCGTTCGCTCGCGTCGCGCAGCGCCGACACGCTTCGCTGCACTGCAAGCGACATCATCCCGATCACGAGAGTCAGCAGCAGTGCGCCGCGCACCGCCACGCCCGGTGCGACGTGCGGATCGAGCGCGGTGTGGCCGGCCTGCTCGATGAACATCACGATCGTCACCAGCACGACCTGGCGCCGCGTGCCGTGCAGCGCGACCCAGAACGGGGCCAGGAACAGCAGCGCGACGTAGCCGGACCGGGCGCTGCCCGTCGCCTCGCGCAGCAGGCCGATGCTCAGCAGGTACAGGTACGGCACGACGTGCATCACCCACGGCGGGGTTCGCTCGACGCGCACGACCGCCCACCCCAGCGACACGACCACGGAGATCGCGGCGAGCGCGAACACGAGCATCACCGGGTCGATCGGGGT
>JAGQUL010000028.1 GCA_020438525.1 Thermoleophilia bacterium
GTACCGGACATCGCCGGAAGGCTACCAGCGCCGCATCACGCCGCCAGTGCGGTCATCCACCTCGACAACGCGATCCCGAGCACCGACACCATGAGCAGCACGGCGAATCGCCGCGACTCTCGTCCCTTCGTCATTGCACACACCCTCACCCGAACGTTTGCATCCCACCCGCTCTCGACGTCCTCCAACGTCGCCTCCCGCGAGTGCCGGGCAATCGTAGGCCGAGCCTCGCCGCCGAATCCAGCGAATCGGGGCCACGTTGGCCGTCGGCGCCCCGATGCTGCCGCTGGCGGCCACGCCGGTAGGGTCCGTTGCATGGCCACGCCGCATCCGAATCCGCACCCGCATCGCCCGCTCGAGGGAATCCACGTGGTGGACGTCTCCCGATACCTGCCGGGTCCGTTCTGCTCGCTCAACCTCGCGTGGCTCGGCGCNNCGTCACGGTGGTCGAACAGCCTCCGTACGGCGACCCCCTGCGAACCATGCTCCCGCTGGGCGACGACGGACTGAGCCTCGCGTACCGGTCGCTGCGCCGCGGGATGGACGTGGAGCTGCTCGAGCTCGGCAGCGGCGGCGGCCCGGATCGCGAGCGGATGCTCGAGCTGTGCGACGGTGCCGACGTGCTCGTGGAGAGCTTCCGTCCGGGCGTTGCGGATCGGCTCGGGATCGGGCCGCCGAGCTGCGCGAGCGCAACCCCGGCCTCGTGTACTGCTCGATCAGCGGCTTCGGACAGGACGGGCCGTGGGCGCAGGCGCCCGGGCACGACATCGGCTACGAGGCCGTTGCGGGTCTGCTCGAGCAGACCGGCACACCCGACGAGATCGTGCTGCCGCCCGTGCCGCTCGCCGACCTCGCCGGAGGCGCGAGCGCGGCGACCGCGATCTGTGCAGCGCTCGTTCGTCGCGCCGCGACCGGCAGCGGCTGCGTGCTCGACATCTCGCTCACCGAGGCGGCGCTGGCGCTGCAGTCGATGCACCTTCCGGGTGGTGGCTCGGGCGATTCGGCTCGGCGCGCGAACGGGCTGCTCACGGGTGGGCTCGCGTCCTACCGCCCCTACCGCTGCGCCGATGGCGAGTGGCTCGCGATCGGGCCGATCGAGCCGAAGTTCTTCGCGGTGCTCTGCGCGGCGATCGAGCGGCCCGACCTCGTGGAGCTGCAGTACGACATGTCGGAGCAGGCGCGGCTGCGCAGCGAGCTCGAGGCGACGTTCGCGACCCGCGAAGCGGCGGCGTGGGAGCAGCTGCTGGTCGGCACCGACGGCGGCGGGGCGTGTGCCGTGCGGGTGCTGCACCCGGGAGATGTCCAGACGCATCCGCAGCTCGCGGCGCGCGGTGCGGTGCTGCCGCTGGCGGGAAGCGACGACGACCGGTCGGGCGCGTGGATGCCTGCGTCGCCCTACGTCGTGGACGGGGTGCGCAGCGACAGCGAGTAGAGGTCGTCGCGGCGATTGGCGAGCGACGGGATCGCTGCTCGGACGCGGTCGACCGCGTCGAGGTCGAGGTCGGCCACCACGACGCACTCTGCGTCGGCGGCGCGAGCGATCACCGTGCCCCACGGGTCGACGATCATCGACCCGCCGTAGCTGATCTTTCCTGCGCCGTGGTCGCCGATGATGTCGGGCGCCACCACGAAGCACTGGTTCTCGATCGCGCGTGCGCGCAGCAGCACCTCCCAGTGGTCGCGACCGGTCATCAGCGTGAATGCGGCAGGAACGGTGAGGATGCGCGCACCGCGGAGGGCGAGGAGGCGGTACAGCTCCGGGAAGCGCAGGTCGTAGCAGACGGTCATGCCGACGGGGATGCCGTCGACGTCCACGACCGCGAGCTCGGAGCCAGGTGCTTCGGCGTCGCTCTCGCGGTAGGCGACTCCGGCCACGTCGACGTCGAACATGTGCGCCTTCGCGTAGGTCGCGGCGATCTCACCGGAGGGATCCACGAGCACGCTCAGGTTGCGCAGCTTCTCGTGACCGGGCTCACGAACGACGATGCTGCCCGACAGGATCCATGCGTCGAGCTCGCGGGCCCATGCGCGAACGCGGGTCGTCGTCTCCCCGTCGATCGGCTCGGCACAAGCCTCGAGCACGTCGCGTTCGCCGATCACGTTCCACTTCTCAGGCAACGCGATCAGGCGTGCACCGCGTGCAGCTGCCTCGCGCACGCCGATCTCGGCACGCTGCAGGTTTGCGTCGACGTGCTCGTCGGACGCGAGCTGGACGCAGGCGACTCGGAGCCGGTCGGGTGCGTCGGGCGAGAACTTCGGGACCTGGAAGCGCATGACGGGACCTTACCCGTCACCGGAAGGTCAGAGCGTGCTGCTGGGCCGCGTGGAGCGCGGGTCGAGCTGGTCGGCGACGTTCGAGCTGATCGCTCGGGCACGGCGGATCGACGCCAGTATGTCGCCGCGCTCGATCGGCCACGTGGAGTTGAGCTCCTTCGAGACGAGGCGCTCCTGCGCGTGGGTCACGCCGCCGCCGGCGGTGGTGATCAGCGGCAGGAAGGAGTCGTTCTCCTTGTATGCGTCGGAGCTGATCGCCTGCGTGGCGGTCTCGAAGATGTCCATCGTGGAGCCGAGGTCGGCTGCGTAGCCGCGCACCATGTTCACGTTGGAGATGTTGCGGATGATGCCCTGCTCGATGCTGCTGAGCAGCTCGGCGGTGCTGCGCAGCGCGGCTGCAGCAGCGGGGTTCGTCCACGCGTAGCGGTCGCCGGGCTCGTTGATCACCGGGGCGTCCTTGGCGGGCTTCGGGGCTGCGGCTGCAGCGATTGCGGCATGAGGGGCGATACGCATGGTGCGACGGTATCGCCGGATGCGCGACCCGACATCGGTTCGAAGACCAGAGCGGCCGCGTGCGGACACGGGCGTGGCGCACGGGCGGCCACGCCGGCGCGATAGTCTGTGCCCGTGGACGATCAACCCCTCATCGAGACGTCGGGCGAGCTGTTCGACCGGGTCGCCGCGGCGATCGAGCAGATCCGACCGCACATCCAGGCCGATGGCGGCGACGTGCGGCTGGTCGAGATCGAGGACGAGTCGATCGCGATCGTCGAGCTGAGCGGGGCCTGCGTCGGCTGCCCGATGAGCCAGATCACGGTGCGGCACGGCATCGAGGGCACGCTCCGCGTGCTCGTTCCGGAAATCATGGGCGTGGACGTGCTCGAGGACGAGGTCCGACCGGCTGCGACGTTCACCGACGTGCTCGAGCGGGCGACCTTCAAGCCGCTCTGAGCAGCAGTTTCCGGGGGGCGGCGGGCCCGGGGGTTTCCTTCGTCGCAGGATCCGGTAGTATCGATCCTCGTCACGGGCTGTGGCGCAGCCTGGTAGCGC
>JAGQUL010000216.1 GCA_020438525.1 Thermoleophilia bacterium
GTCTCGTCGACGTGGCGCAGGACGTGATCGTCCGCACCCGCGACTGCGGCACGACCAACTACGTGACGCTGCCGCTGTGCAACGACGAGGAGATGCTCGACGTCAACATCAACGCGCTCGGTCGCGTTGCCGCGGAGCCGATCGTCGACAAGAACGGC
Source organism: Thermoleophilia bacterium (assembly GCA_020438525.1). Next base: position 159 of record JAGQUL010000216.1, read on the forward strand.
GAGGTCGTGGTCGACGTGGGCGAGGAGCTCACGGCCAAGGCCGCGAAGCGCGTCGTCGACAGCTACAACGGCAAGGCCCCGAAGGCACCGGTCACGGTGACGCTGCGCTCGGTCCTCTACTGCGAGGCCGAGCACGGAATCTGCCAGTCCTGCTACGGACGTTCGCTCGCCGACGGTCGCATGAGCGAGCTCGGCGACGTGGCCGGCATCATCGCTGCACAGTCGATCGGCGAGCCGGGCANNCGCAGCTCACGATGCGCACGTTCCATACGGGCGGCGTCGCGGGCGGCGACATCACGACGGGTCTTCCTCGTGTGGTGGAGATCTTCGAGGCACGCAACCCGAAGGGTGCCGCGGAGCTCTTCGATCCGGAGGACGAGCTCGTCAGCGCCTACAAGGCCGGCGGCGTGGTCAAGCTCGAGCCGCTCGAGCGTGGCACGCGCGTGTCGGTCGTGCCGAAGAAGGCGCCGAAGGCGTGGGACGAGGAGGACGTCTGGGCGATCGAGATCGAGCGCGGTCGACGCATCATCGTCGACGAGGGCCAGGAGATCACGATCGGCGAGCCGCTCACCGAAGGCTCGCTGTTCCCCGGTGACATCCTGCGCCTGCGCGGTGCGTACGAGACGGCGATCTACCTGGTCGGCGAGGTGCAGAAGGTCTACATGTCGCAGGGCGTGGAGATCCACGACAAGCACATCGAGNNTCGAGCTGATCGTGCGGCAGATGCTCAAGAAGGTGCGCATCCTCAACGTGGGCTCGAGCGACTACCTGCCCGGCGAGCTGGCCGACGGCCACAAGGTCATGCAGGAGAACGTGCGCCTCAAGAAGCTCAAGACGAAGAAGGAGATCGAGTTCGAGCCGGTCATCCTGGGCATCACCAAGGCGTCGCTGGCGACCGACTCGTTCCTGAGCGCGGCATCGTTCCAGGAGACGACGAAGGTGCTCACCGACGCCGCGCTGGAAGGCCGCCAGGACGACCTGGTCGGCCTGAAGGAGAACGTGATCATCGGCAAGCTCATCCCGGCTGCGACCGGCCTGAGCCGCTACCAGGAGCTGACGTTCGGTCCGGCCGAGCGCCCGCGCACCTTCTACGAGGCCGAGCAGTTCCTGAGCGGACTCGACCTTGGTACGAGCGAGGACGATCGAGTGGGCGTGTCGGTTCCCAATCCCGACATGGACAACCCGTTCGGTCTCTGACCTGATCGACGGTTGACGGCCCCGCGACTCGCGGCGGTCGTCGGCTCGGGCCGGCCGCCTGGCCGAGCACCATCCGGTGCTCGGCCTCGGCTACGCCGAAGCATCCATGCTTCGGCGACCGTCCCTCGCCGACGACCACCGCGGTCGCGGGGCCTCGTCGCGTCTTCGGGGAGTCCGACTGCTCGGGGCTGCGGCCTACAGGAACGGGCCGCGCTTGTCCTTGGTGCGGTTGCCGCGCACGAACGGGCCGGACATGCCCACGGTGGTGGTCGAGCCGATGCCCGGTCCTGCCTCGGCGGCCGTGGAGGCGGTGCTGGTGGGTGGCGGAAGCGGCGGGGCCAGCGGCGAGTCGCCGACCCGTCGCCGGCGCGCTGCGGTGCCGGCGAGCAGCAGGACCGCGCCCGCCATGGCCGCGATCGCGCCGAACAGCCCGAACATGAAGGGCGCGAACCAGCGATCCGCGAACGTGTCGGCGAACGCCTGTGACGGATCGTCTTCGTTCACGTACAGCGTCTCGGTCGCGCCCATCGTGGGCTGGCTCGAGGAACTCACCGACGACGAGTGGGTGTAGTCCTGGCCCTCGTAGGTGTAGGCGTACGTCGGCGAGTACGTCGTGTCGCCGTCCGAGTCGGTGCTCGAATCGACATCGACGACGTGGCCCTGGACGGTCGTGCCTGCGTCCACGACGTCCTGCCGCCACGAGTACTGGCTCCACGCCGTGGCGAGCAGGCCGATGCCTGCGACGAGGAGGATGAGGCCGAGGATGCGTCGCATGGATGCATCATCGGCACGTCGTCGGACGGGATGAAGTCCGGATCGGTCGTCTTTCGAAGTTCGCCGCGTGCATCGGCGGATCGGAGCGGCCCGTCGATGGGTAGGGAAGCGTCGTGGAGTTCTACGTCGCCACAGCAGCGATCGCGCTGATCACGATGTTCGGGAACCTGGTCGCGAATCGGTTCCCCGTTCCCGTGCCCGTCTGGCTGCTCGCCGGCGGGCTGCTCGTCGGCGACGTCGGGTTCGGATTCGTCGCCACGAGCGGCATCGCGCAGCTGATCGACCTGATGCTCCCGGTCGCGGTGGCGATCATCGTCTTCGAGGGCTCCGCGCTGCTCGGCGTGCGAGTGCTGCGCGAGGTCGGCAGCGCGGTGCGCAACATCGTCGCGCTCGACGTGATCGTGAACATCGCGGTCGGGTCGCTCGTCGCCCACTACCTGCTCGACTTTCGCTGGTCGGTCGCCGCGATGTTCGGAGCGCTGCTGAGCGTTACCGGTCCCAGCGTGATCGGGCCGCTGCTGCGCACCGTGCCGCTCCGCTCCCGACTGCGCGGCGTGCTCGAGGCCGAGAGCATCATCATCGACCCGATCGGGGCGATCGTCACGCTGCTGCTGCTCGACTTCGCACTGATCGATCGGTTCGATGCGTTTCACACCACCTACCGCGTGCTCGCGCCGTTCGGCATCGGCGTGGCCGCCGGGCTGCTGGGCGCGGTGCTCGTGATCGCGGCGCTTCGCCGCCTCAAGGTCTCGCGCGACGAGGCGAGCCTCGTCACCGCCGGCATGGTCGTGGCGACGTTCTCGCTGTCGGAGGTCGCCGCGACCGAGTCGGGACTGGTCGCGATGGTCGTGATGGGCATCATCGTGGGGAACGTGCCGCTGCCGCACCGCGAGAGCCAGCACGAGTTCTACCGCGTGCTCGTGGGATTCCTGCTCGGCTTCGTCTACGTCCTGCTCGCGGCGCGCGTCAACCCCGACGCGCTCGCGGAGCTCTGGCCGGTCGGCATCCTCGTGTACCTCGCATTCGCGCTGATCGCCCGCCCGATCATCATCGGTCTGGGCACGATCGGCTCGTCGCTCACGTGGCGCGAGCGTGCCTACGCGATGCTCGTGGCCCCCCGCGGCGTGGTTGCCGCCGGCCTTGCGGCGGTCGTGGCCGTGACCGTGAGCGAGCAGTTCGGGAGCGACGGCGAGAAGTTCGTCGCCGCGGTGTTCCTCGTGATCGCGCTGTCGATCTCGATCCAGATGCCCTTGGCGCGGTGGCTGTCGGCTAAGCTGGGGGTCATGCAGGGCAGCGCCGTTGTGATCGGAGGCGGCCGGGTCGGGATGGCGGTCGCCAACCGGCTCGAGCAGCGCGGACTGACCGTCGTCATCGTCGACGTCGAACAGGCACGCCTCGAGCAGGCGCGCGCCGCCGGCTACCGAGCGATCGCAGGCGACGGCCGCGACCAGGAAGTGCTCGAGCGCGCCGGGATCTCGAAGGCCGACGCGGTCTATGCCGTCTCCGGCGACGACGCCACCAACCTGCTGATCACCAGCCTCGTCGCCGAGATGGGCGACATCCCGGTCTTCACGCGCGTTCGCGACAGCGCCAACACCCGCGCCTTCCGCCGGATCGGCGGCCATGCGGTCAACCCGGCGGAGTCGGTCGCCGACTCCCTGCTCGACGCCACCGACCGCGACATGGCCCGCCGCGAGCGGCTCGCCGCCGAGCAGCGCCGCCGCGAGCGCGAACGCACCACCTGAGCCGCGCAGGCCGCTCGATGCCGCGCTACGATGCCGCCATGGATGGATCGTCGTCGAACAACGCCGTGGTCGAGCCCGGCAGCGAGCGCATCCTGCTCGAGGTCTGGAGCGACGTGGCATGCCCGTGGTGCTACGTCGGTCGACGCAACCTGCAGGTCGTGCTCGCCGACCTCGACGAGCCGGACCGCCCCGACGTTCGCTGGCGCGCCTACCAGCTCGATCCCACGATCCCGGCCGACGGCGCGCCCGCGGATGCCTACTTCGAGCGCCGCTTCGGCGCCGACCTCCCGCGGCTCGAGCAGTCGCGCGAGCACCTGGTCGCGCTCGGGGAGGAGCTGGGCATCGCGTTCCGCTTCGACCGCCAGCGAACGATCGCAAACACCCACCTCGCGCATCGCGTGCTCGCCGCCGCCGACGATCTCGGCGAGCGCGAGCCGGTGATGGACGCGCTGTTCGCCGCGAACTTCGAGCGCGGCATCGACATCGGCGATCCCGACGCGCTCCGGCTCGTGATCGCAGAGCAGCTGGAGGACGACGACCTCGCCGCCCGACTCGTGGATCGTGCACGCTCCGATTCGGGCCTTGCGTCCCGGGTCGATGCCGACATCGAGCTCGCACGCGAGATCGGAATCTCGGGCGTGCCCTGCTTCGTCGCCGATCGCGCGATCGCCATTCCCGGAGCGGTGCCCCCGCCCGTGCTCGGCGAGCTGCTCGGCGAGGCCGCCGCGCGACGCGACGCCGCGACAGGCGACTGACCGGTGCGTCAGGCGATCGGTCGGCTCGTGAGAAATCGCGAGACGAAGTCGAGGCCCATCGACGACCCCAGATCGCTCCTGGACAGCCGCTCGTCGAAGTGCGCCGGCGGCAGCATGCGCATGCCGAGCCCGCGTGCCCGGACCATCAGTCCGGCATCTCGCGCAAGGTGACGATGCCCGTCGATCACGTCGCGGGCCGCGTTGCCGACGAGCGCCTCCGGCGAGCCGCTGCGCGTGAGCTCGCGAACCGCGCTTCGCGAGTCGACGAGCGCCGCCGCCATGCCCGCACCGATGTACGGGTCCGCGTTGCCCGCGCTGTCGCCGATCTTGAGGATGCGGCCGTCCGCCGCGCTGCGCGACAGGTGCTGCTGCGCATCGAACGCCTGCGGCGGCGACACGGGCGTGCCCAGCTCGAGGCGACCGGCGAGCGCGTCGTAGCGGGCGAGCAGCGCAGCCTCGTCCGTGATCGTGCGCCCCGGCGGCAGGTCGTAGTAGGCGACGAAGCCACCGTCGTCGGCGATCGGAAAGAAGAACATGCTCTCGTCGCGGCCGCGGTCGTACGCCCCGAACACCCGATCGAACGGCGCCGGCGAGTCGTACTGCGCCGTGACGTACACGTGGTTGCGGCTGGTCGGCACACGCTCGAGCGCGCCCTCGTTCGTCGCTGCGATCCGCCCACCGCTCGCATCCACGAAGATCCGGCCCTGCATCGTCCGCAGGGCGTCGTCGGGCCCCGCCACCGTCACGGCCACGTGATCGTCGTGCGCTGCCACGTCCACGATCCGGTGGTGAAAGTCGATCGGGACGTGCTCGTCACGAGCGAGCCCGCGCAGCTTCTGCTCGATCGACATGATCGTCGTGTCACGCCCGGGGTCACCGACGCCGATGTCGCGCAGGATCTCGCGCGCCTGCGGGCGCAGGAAGATGTTGCGGGCACGCGTCGGGTCGACTCCGCGCGCCTCGAACACGTGCACGGCCTCCCCGGCTCGCTTCAGGCCGAGCGCGGTCGCGGTTCCGGCGGGACCGCCGCCCCCGATGATCACGGGCAGCTCCCGAGCTATGGATCGTGCCGAATCGAGCACCTGCGTCCCCCCCGCGGACATGACGCCATTCCCCTGCCCGCTTGTCGAGCGCGGCGCGATCCGTGTTCCAGCGCCTCGGTCAGCTGGCGGACCGGAAGAACTCGAGCGCCCGGGAGAGCACGGCATCGGGGCGCTCCTCGGCCAGGAAGTGGCCGGCGCCCGGCACGACCTCCACGTGGGCGTCGTCGCCGTGGCGTTCGATCCCGGTCGCGAGCGACGAGCGGATGATCGGGTCATCGCCACCGAGCAGCAGCAGGGTCGGCATCTGCAGGCGCTGCGCGTCGTAGCCGCCCCGCGCCCAGGGCAGCAGCTCGCGCGCGAGGAAGGTCCGGTACATCGCGGAGCCGGCCGCGGAGCGTGCGTGGTCGCGGTAGGGCTGCTCGTACATCCGCACGTCGGCGTCGCTCCAGCTGTCGCGCGTGGACGCACCGGCGAGCATCGTGCGGACCACGCCCGGTGTGCGCAGCAGCGCGGCGCCGAGCACCGGGGTGGAGAGCACCGGCTGGTACAGGAACCGCCATGCGTCGGGCAGCGCCGACGCGGTCGGCCACGGGGTCGCGATGTTGAGCGCCAGATAGTGGTCGACCTTCTCGGGGTGGCGCAGTGCGAGCATGAATCCGACGAACCCGCCCCAGTCGTGGCCCATCACCTTCGCGCGGGGCGCGCCCACGGCGTCCATGAACGCGGCGATCTCGTCGGCGATCTGCGCCTTGCCGTAGCCGTCGGCGGGCGCGTCGCTCCAGCCTGCGCCACGCATGTCCGGAACGATCACGCGGTAGTGCTTCGCGAGCTCCGGGATCAGCCTGCGCCACATGTACCAGTTCTGGGGGAACCCGTGGATGAGCACGAGCGGCTCGCCCCGGCCCGCCTCGACGTAGTGGTAGCGCACCCCGTTGACCGACACGTAGCGATGCGTCGATCCCGGAACCGAGGGCAGGGCCGCTGCTCCGTCGACCGGCGCATTCTGGGTCCTGCCAGCTGTGATCGGCGACGCCACGCGCCATCCTTCGTCTCGTGCGGTTCCGCTTCCTGAATCTCGTGCCTGCGCGCGACGGATCGTGCACGTCGGGGGCGGAATGGCCCGATGCGGCAACGACGGAGCCGGTCGGCCAACTCGCCGCCTGCGTAGGATCCGCTGCACCATGCCGCTTCCGCTCGACACCGCCAAGTACGGCCGCCCCAGCATCGTCAGCCCCGAGAAGCTCGCCCAGCACGGCCTCGAGAGCGGCGCCTATGCGGAGGTGCCGCCACCGCGCGCGGCGATCCTCTGCTACCACCGCGGGCTCGCCCAGCAGCTGCTCGCCTCGCGCGCACACGTGAAGATCCCGGGCTTCTTCGGCGACACGTACCTGCTCGACGAGACCGACCGCGAGGTCGCGCTCGTGGCCGACTTCGGGATCGGCGCGCCGGTCGCGGCGGTGATGCTCGAGGACCTGATCGCGCTCGGCTGCCGCCGCGTGGCGTCGATCGGAACCTGCGGCGGGATGGACCAGGACCTCGCGGTCGGCGACCTGCTGCTGTGCACCGGTGCCGTGCGCGACGAAGGCACCAGCTACCACTACCTCCCCGACGGCGAGCCGGCACGGCCGGATGCGACGCTCACCGATGCGCTCGCCGCCGAGCTCGAGCGCCGCGGCGAGCCATATCGTCGAGGCGATGCGTGGACCACCGACGCTCCCTACCGCGAGACCGCCGACGAGGTTCGGGCCCACGTCGCTGCCGGCGTGCCGGTCGTGGAGATGGAGGCCGCCGCGCTGTTCGCGGTGGGGCAGGTGCGCGCGGCGCAGGTCGCGTCGCTGCTCGTCGTGAGCGACGTGCTCAGCACCCTCGACGGGTCGTGGGTCCCCGAGTTCCACGGCGACGTGGTGGGCAGCCGACTCGAGCTCGCGTTCGAGACCGCGCTCGCAGCGCTGCGCTGAGCGGGGCGGGTTGCTGATCACGCCGATTCGTGCCGTTGCTGCTCCAGTTCCGCGCGCGGCGTGCCGATGACGCCATCGTGAGCCCACGCTTCCGCACCAGCGAGCCCCCGCGCGCGGATATCCCGCGTCGCATTCGCGACCTCTATCCGCGTGCACGCGTACGTGCACGCCTGCACGTCATCCAGCCCGGCGAGGTCGTGCACGACGACCGGCTCTTCCGATACCTGCGTCGCGCGATGCGCCTCACGCTGTTCCTGATCTTCGTCGCGCCGATGCTGCTGGCCACGCGCGTCAACGCGAACGCGATCGCGTGGGGTGACGAGGTCTCGCGACGCCTGACCGCCAGCGCCTTCCGCGTGCGACCGTACTGGCTTCGCTGGGAGGGCTGGGCCCGTGCTCGCGGCGGGCGACGCACCGCGGAGCTTCCCCCCTCGCAGCTGCTGGACGACGACCACGTCGAGCTGCCGTCCGGCGGCGTTCCATCGTATCGCCTGCTCGTCGGCAGGCGGCACGTGCCGATGCACGTCGCCTCGCTCTCCGTGCGCGACGACATGGCGACCCACCACGGCGCCTACGTCGCGCACGTGCAGCTGCCGGACGAGGTCGCGGACCGGTTTCCCGCATCGTCGCTGGTGCGGCGTCGCAGCCTCGGGCTGGCAGACAAGGCACCATGGGCCGGGCACCTGCTCGAGCTCGAGTCGATCCGGCTGGTCGACGACGCGCGCCTGCTCGTGACGGGCGGCGACGAGCTCGACTGGCGAGCGCTGATGGACCCCGCGCTGATCGACCTGCTTGCCGAGGGCATCCACGTGGAGTGGGTGCAGCGGGGCACGTCGCTGCTGCTGCACTCGCCTGCCACGATGACCGCGGTTCGCCAGCCGGAGGCAGCGCGCCTTGACGCCCTGGCCGTGGCAGCTGCAGCGATCGAGCGGCGCATGGCGACGATCGCCGGTGATGGACGCGCGGTCGAGCCGGCAGTGCCGCCCTACGATCAGCGAGTACACCGTGCGATGTCGAAGCGACACCTGCATCGTGCGCGTCAGGCCGACCTGGCGATGACGATCGACGAGCAGTTCGAGGAGCTCGCGAAGTACACGAGCGCCGACGAGGTCGAGCGCGTGCGTGCGGCGATCGATGCGGGCACCTTCCGCGTCGACCATCTCGACGACCTGATCCACCACCGTCGCGCATCGATGTGGGGCGAGATCGACTCCGAGCGCGACGCCGCCTGAACGACGCGCGTGTGTCGGGCGTTGGCGCCGCGGTGTGACGCGCAGGTAACGAAATGCGGCGTATGGCCGCATTTCGTTACGCGGGGCGCGGGCGTTGGCGCCGGGGTGTGACGCGCAGGTAACGAAATGCGGCGTATGGCCGCATTTCGTTACGCGGGGCACGTGTATTGGGCATGCGCGGGGCGCGCGGCGCGGGGGCGAGCTGGGCAGCGCGATTCCGAACAATTTCCGGCCGAATCGGGCCGCTTCCTGAGGATCGTGGCCGCTTGGAGACGGTTGTCAGTTGCGATCGACTCGCGTGAGGTGGTACATTTCCCCGTCGCTGCGTTGCGGCGCGTGGATCTCGTGTCCCCGCATGCCCGCGCACGACAGCCCAGAGAAGCCCCCAGGGAGCAAAGGCCCGAATGCCTACCATCCAGCAGCTGGTCCGCAAGCCGCGCAAGAAGGTCGTGTCGTCCAACAAGACGCCGGCCCTCAAGGGCGCGCCGCAGAAGCGCGGCGTGTGCACCCGCGTGTACACCANGAACTCGGCGCTTCGCAAGGTGGCTCGCGTGCGCCTGACCAACGCGATGGAGGTCACGGCCTACATCCCGGGCATCTCCCACAACCTGCAGGAGCACAGCGTGGTGCTGATCCGCGGCGGTCGCGTGAAGGACCTCCCGGGTGTGCGCTACAAGATCATCCG
>JAGQUL010000217.1 GCA_020438525.1 Thermoleophilia bacterium
CGAACACCCACGGGATCGCGCGCAGCCCGTCGAGGTAGCGCGCGGAGTCGGGGCGCTTTGCCGGGCGCGAGCCCACGTTCAGCAGCGCCAGCTCGTCGACCGGCGTGAACGCACGGAAGAAGTCGATGAACGCCGGGTCGCGGTGCACGAGGTCGCGGAAGGCCTCCTCCGCGACGCGTGCGATCTCGTCCATCGTCGCAGCGTGAGCCGGGTCGACCTCGCTCGTCGCGCCGGCCGATCCGAGCCGGTCCTGCGCCGCGGCAACGAGCGCGCCCGCGACCGCGGATTCGAGGTTGCGGCGCGCGAGCCCGCGCATGCCGTACTTGAACGAGATCGTCTCGCCCTGCTCGGTGAGCTTGAGCCGACCCGGTGGATGGCCGGGGGGCTGCGCGAGGATCGCCGCGTGCGTGGGGCCGCCGCCGCGCCCGGCAGAGCCGCCGCGCCCGTGGAAGATCATCAGGTCGAGCCCGGCTTCCGCCGCGATCTTCGCGAGCGCGGCCTGGGCGCGGTAGATGTGCCACTGCGCGGCGAGGTAGCCGCCGTCCTTGGCGGAGTCGGAGTAGCCCACCATCACCTCGAGGCGGCCGGCGCGCCGCTCGCGCACCTGGCGGTCGAAGCGCGGATCGGCGAGCAGCTCGCGCATGATCGCGGGCGCCGCCTCGAGGTCCTCGATCGTCTCGAACAGCGGCACCGGCATCAGGTCGCAGTCGGCGCGATCGGTGAGCTCGAGCGCGGTGCGCACGTCGTCGACGCTCGTGGTGCCGCTGATCACGAGCGTGTCGACCGCGCTCGTGCCGTGCCGCCGCTGCACGTCGCCCACCGTCAGCAGCGTCGCCCAGTGGCTGTCGGACGGGTCGCCGACCGGGTCGATCGCGTGCAGGTCGCGGGCATGCATCCGCACGTCGAGCTTCGCCACGTGGAAGCCGAACATCGCCACGCGCCGACGCAGCGCCGCCAGGCGCCCGTCGGCGATCCGCTCGCCGCGGTTGGCGCGCAGCGACCGGTCGATCAGGTCGAGGTCGGCAAGCAGCTCGCGCGAGCGCTCGTAGGCCGCGTCGAACTGGTCGAAGTCGTCGTTGCCGAGCATCCGGTCGAGCTTGCGCCAGATGAAGCTGAGCTTGCGCCGGTACGGCTCGCCGGCGTTCTGCTCGCCGATCCGCTGCGTGTAGCCGGGCATCGCCTGCTCGTCGGCGGCGATCGAGTCGAGCAGCTCCTGCGACACGTCGGCGAGCCGATCGCTGACGCTCAGCGCGCGCGCGATGTCGCGCACCTCGTCGCGGTAGTGCTCGGCGGCCAGCGCCCGCGCCTGGCGGATCGCCTCGAGCAGCGTGTCGGGCCCGGCGTTCGGGTTGCCGTCCTGGTCACCGCCGATCCACGAGCCGAAGCGCAGCGGCTCGTCGCCCGCGGGCATGCTCGGGATCAGGCGCCGCAGCTCGGCGGTCACGCGCGGCGCGTCGTCGAGCAGCACTCGCTCGAAGAACCACATCCCGTGCCGGATCTCGTCGATCACGCGCGGGCGCCGCTCGCGCACCTCGTCGGTCTGCCAGAGCGTGGTGATCTCCTCGAGCAGGCCACGCTCGATGCCGGCGCGCCCGGCCGGCGTGAGGTCGTGCTCGTCCAGCCGCCGCAGCAGCTCCGCCATCCGCAGCTGCGCTGCGAGCGCACCGCGGCGTGCCGCCTCGGTCGGGTGCGCGGTGAGCACGAGCTCGACCCGAACGTGCGATGCGATGCGTGCGAGCTCGGCGTCGTCGAGCCCCGCGCCGCGCAGGCGCTGCACGGCATCCTCGAGCGACTCGCGCGGCGGCTCGCCGTCGTGCTCGTGCTGGCGACGGCGGCGGATTCGATGCACCTGCTCGGCCAGGTTCACGAGCTGGAAGTAGAGCGAGAACGAACGCAGCACGTCGGCGCGATCCTGCGCGCCGAGGCTCGTCACGAGCTCGTGCAGGTCGCGGCGCTCGCTCGCGTCGGCGTTGCGCTCGCGCAGGTCGCGGCTCATCAGCCGGATCCGCTCGACCGCGTCGAGCATCGGCTCGCCACGCTGCTCCACGATCACCTGCCCGAGCAGGTCGCCGAGCAGGCGCACGTCACGCCTGAGGGGGGTCGATCCGTCGCCGCGCGCGTGGGCGCGATCCGGTGGTGCGGTCACGAGGTCCATGCCGGGGTGCCTTCCCGGTGCGACGCTCGATCACGCACGGCAGCACCCCGAGGGCGCGCGTGGCTACTGCGCGGAGGTGGTGTCGTCGCTGTCCGACGACGAGCTGTCGCTGCTCGACTCGTCGGCTGCCGAGGTGTCGTCCGCCGAGGTGTCGTCGGAGCTGCCGGACGACGACGCGCTGTCGCTGCTGCTCGTCGACTCGATCGTGCTGGAATCAGCATTGGTCGCGTCGGTCGAGTCGGACGAGCTGGACGAGTCGGCGGAGCTGGCTGCGTCCACCGCGCCCGTCTGGCCCGGATGGAAGCGATGGCCGTGGCCGTGCCCCACGTGCGAGTGCCGGATCGACATCGCGAGCTGGTGCAGCACGAGCGTGAGCTCGTTGAGCGACTCCTGCAGGCCACCCGGCAGCATGCCGAGGCCCTTGGCTCCTGCCACCGCGCTTGGGCCGCCGCCGAACGCCTCGGTCGAGACCGGCATGCCCATGCCGGCGAAGCCGCCGCCGCCCAGGCCACCGAGCACGCCGAGCGCCTGCTGCAGCGCCTGCTGCGCGGCGGCCATCATCGACTGCAGGTTGCCCGGCACCGCAGCTGCCGTGTCGCCACCGCCGTAGGCGCTGTCGACCGCGCTCGTCGCTGCGCCGCTGCCCTTGGCGACCGGCCCGGTGTTGCCGAAGGAGGTGATGCCGCCCGGACCCCACTGGCCGTCGACGAAGGTCGCGGCGCCCTTCGTACCGGGCGTGGTCTTGCCGCCGCCGGCAGTGCCGGTGGATGCCTCGAACGCGGCGCGCATACCGCTGTAGTCGGACTTGAGCTGGTCGACGCTCGGCAGGTCGAAGAAGTCGACGGTCGAGCCCTCGGGGATCTCGAGCGGCTTGCTGTCGGGGCCGTAGATGGTGCCGTCGGTGGCGTCGATGAAGCTGCCCGCCGGCACGCGTCCGGTCGGCTTGTCGTCGGCATCGAGGATCACGCCACCCTGCGTCGAGCTGATGAAGCGCTCCGGCTCTGGGGCGGTCATGTCTGCGGGAAGCTCGGGTGCCATGAAGCCCGGATCGATCGTCGGGTAGCCGGCGATCGGCGTGGCGACGGTGATGGGGCCCATCCCGAACCCGCCGCCGAATCCGCCGCCCATGCCGAATCCGCCGCCCATGCCGTAGTTCATCGGCACCGCCGTGGCGAAACCGGCGTTCGGCGCCGCAGGGGTCGCGAACGCTCCCGGCAGCGTGTACATCAGGTTCGGGTTCATCGGGCCGATCGACATGGGGGAGGCTCCTGTGGGGGTAGGAAGGGGTCGTGCGCATGCCGCGGGGGGCGACCGGCGCACGGGGTCGACGCTGTGTCCACCACCATCGCACCACGAAACTGGAAATCCTGCAAGAGAATTAGCGCAGGGACGACGACCCGCTCGTCAGAACGCGGCGAGGTCGCCGGCCATCACGTGCCAGTGCACGTGGTAGATCAGCTGCCCGGCATCGCGCCCCACGTTGGTGAGCAGCCGGTAGCGCCCGTCCACGCCGGCCTCGCGCGCGGCACGCGCCACGAACTCGAGCATCCGGTCCGACGACCCGCCGGCATCGACCCACGCATCGAGGTTCTCGTGGTGCTCGCGCGGGATCACGAGCAGGTGGGTCTCGGCCTTCGGGTAGAGGTCGTCGAACGCGATGAACGCATCGTCCTCGAGACGGATGTTCGCCGGCGCGAATCCCTTTGCGATGTTGCAGAACACGCAGTCCACGACCGCCCTGATACCCTCCCGCGCCATGACAGCAACCCCCGCGACCGGCGGTGCCGGAATCTCCACTGTCGAGAAGGTGATGATGGGCGTCGCGGCGGCGGCCTCCGCGCTCGTGCTCGGCCTCGAATTCGGCAGCGCCGGCGAGATCGCCGTGTTCGTGGTGTCGGCGCTCACGCTCGTGATGCTCGCGTGGCTGCTCGGCGCCGCGACGGAGCAGCTCGGGGAGCATCTCGGTCCGCGGATCGCCGGATCGCTCAACGCCACGCTCGGCAACCTGCCGGAGCTCGTGGTGGTGGTTCTGCTGATCAACGAGGCGAAGAAGAGCCCCGAGCTGATCGAGGTGGCCAAGGCATCGATGATCGGCTCGGTGCTCGGCAACGTGTTGTTCGTGCTCGGGCTGGCGTTCCTGCTCGGCGGGCTGCGGCACGGCACGCAGACGTTCCGGCGCTCGTTCGCGAGCCTGATGTCGACGATGATGATCCTCGCCGTGGCCGCGATCGCGGTGCCGGACCTGATCCTGCTGCAGCACGACGAGGGGTCCGAGCACCTGACCGGACTGAGCATCGCGATCGCGGTGGTGCTGCTGGTGATCTACGTCGCGTCGACGTGGTACTTCATGAAGGACTCGGACGACGCGCACGCGCCGAGCGCGGCGCACGAGGCGCGCTGGTCCAGGCGCGCCGCGGTCACGACGCTGGTCGTGTCGGCCGTGGGCGTGGGCGTGGTGAGCGAGGCGCTGGTGGGATCGATGGAGCACACGATCCAGCAGGTCGGGATCAGCGCGAGCTTCATGGGCTTCATCCTGGTGCCGGTCGTGGGCAACATCGCCGAGCACCTGGTGGCGGTGCAGCTTGCGTGGCGCAACCAGATGGACTTCGGCGTGACGATCGCGCTCGGATCGAGCGTTCAGGTGGCGCTGCTGATCGTGCCGCTCGCGGTGTTCTTCTCGCACCTGGTCGGCAACCCGATCGACCTCACGTTCGAGCCGCGCCAGCTGCTCGCGCTCGGGCTGGCGGCGCTGATCGTGCCGACGCTCGTGAGCGACGGCGAGAGCACGTGGATCGAGGGCCTGCAGCTGATGGCGCTCTATGCGGTGATCGCGATCGGCTTCTGGTACTGATCACGCAGCGGCGTGACTGCTACTCACGGTCTTCCTCGTCGCTCGTCTTGAAGCGCGAGACCTGACGCTGCAGCATGCGGCTGCGCACCTGCATCGCCCCCGCGGCCTCGTCGAAGTCGCCGGCGAGCCGATGCACGTCGCCCACGCTGGTCCTGACCGTGTCGAGCTGGCCGGCCATCGTGCGTGCCCGGTCGCTCTGCGCGCTGCGCGCCGCGGCGAACTCGTCGGTGCCTGCCTGCAGCTCGCCGAGCCGGTCCACGAGCGCGCGCAGCTCCTCGCGCTGGCGCATCCGCTCGTGCTCGAGCTCGTCGGCTGCGGCGCGCAAGCCGTCGAGCCGTCCGACCAGGCCGGTGGCCTCGTCCTGCACCGCTCGCATGCGCTCGCGCATCGCCTCGATCTGCGCCGGGACCTGTCCGAGCTGCTGCTCGACGCCCTGGAACGCCTCGGACGCCTCGCCGGTCCTGGCGCGCCCGCCCTCGGCGAGCTTGGCGGCCACGGCGATCACCTGCTCGATGCGCTCGACCGCCTCCTTCGAGCCGTTGGCGAGCTTCTTCACCTCGTCGGCCACGACGCGGAAGCCGCGACCATGCTCGCCCGCTCGCGCCGCCTCGATGTTGGCGTTGAGCGCGAGCAGGTCGATCCGGTCGGCGATCTCCGTGACCGTGCCGGTCTCGCCGAGGCTGCGCGATGCGGCGTCGGCGATCTCGTCCACGGTGCCGAACAGCGCCTGCAGCGAGTCGTCGGCGGCGTGCCCGGCACTGGTGGCTTCCGCGACCACGCCGGTGACGCGATCCAGGTCGGCCTCCATGTCACGGATGCGCGATGCGAGCTCCTCGAACGCACCGAACGCCTGCATGATCGTCTCGTTGACTTCACGCTCGCGCTCGGCTCCGGCCGCGAGTCGCTGGTCGACCGAGCGCAGCGACTGCACGCTCTCGTCGATCGAGCGGACCACGTCCGCGTCACGCATGCCGTCCTCGCGGATCCGCCGCTCGAGCTCGTCGAAGAACTGGAACGTCGACTGCAGCCGCACGTCCTGCTCGGTCGAGCTCTCGCGCAGGCGCCCGACCAGCCCGAGCATCTGCTCGCTCGACGTGGACACGTGCACGGCCTGGCCCTTGACCTCCTGGATGAGGCCGTCGAGCGTGTCGAGCAGCATGTTGAGGGACTCGTTGAGCTCCTCGGAGTCGTCGCCGGGCTCGACCATCAGTCGTGCCGACAGGTCGCCGCCGCGCTCGGCGAGGCTGCGGATCGTGGTGAGGCTGTCGAGCAGGCTCGTGCGTGCGCCGTGCTCGGCGATGTTGAGGCCGGTGGCCTCGTGCTCCTCGCTCACGCGCATGCCGATCGTGGCGTTCACGATCCGGAATGCGAGGTAGCCGATCGTGAACGCCCACAGGAATCCGATGCCCACGCCGACCGCCTGGATGCCCAGCTGCTCGAAGCGAGCACCCAGCGAGCCGCCGCGCGGCAGCTGCGATCCCACGCCGAGCACCACGGCGAGCGTGCCCCACGCTCCGGCGAAGCCGTGCACGGCCACCGCGCCGACCACGTCGTCGAGCTTGAGCTTGCGCTCGATGAATCCCATCGCCCAGTACGTGATGGCGCCGCCGACCGCGCCCACGAGCAGCGACGTGAGCGGCGTGAGCACCGCGCAGCAGGCGGTGATCGCGACCAGGCCGGCGAGCGTGCCGTTGAGCATGTGCGCGGGCTCCGGGTGGCCGCGCATGCGCCAGCTGAGGATCGATGCGACGAAGCCACCCGCACCGGCTGCGATGCAGGTGTTGAGTGCGATCAGCGCGGTCGACGGGACGAGCGCGACGGTGGAGCCGGCGTTGAAGCCGAACC
>JAGQUL010000218.1 GCA_020438525.1 Thermoleophilia bacterium
GCCATCTGCTTGCCGGGCATGGCGTCCAAGGTGAAGCGGGCGGCGACTTCCGCGACGCGTCCGGCGCCGTTCGTGATCACCACGAACTGCACGACCATCAGGATGAAGAACACGACGAGCCCGACCACGATGCTGCCACCGATCACGAACCCGCCGAAGGTCTGCACGACCTGTCCGGCATCGCCGTGCAGCAGGATCAGGCGCGTCACGGAGATGTTGATCGCGAGGCGGAACAGCGTGGTGATCAGCAGCAGGGTCGGGAATGCGCTGAAGTCGAGCGCGCGCTGGGCGTACACGGAGATCAGCACGATCGTGAGCGCCGCGGCGATGTTGAGCGTGATGAACAGGTCCAGCATCACGTGCGGGACCGGCACGATCATCATCAGCACGACGAGCACGATGCCGAGCGCGACGAGCAGGTCGCTCTGGCGCAGCACGCGGCCGAGGATCCCCGATCCTCCCGGTGCGGTTGCGCTCATTGCGGTGGTCTCGCCCATGGTCTCCCCTGCGGTACGTGCGTCCGGTGGCCGGAAATTGCGCAAGGCGGGCTGGAACGAGTGCCGTTCCGTGGCCCGCCTTGATCAGTGAATCCGTCCTGGATGCACGCGTAGTGCTGTGGATCTCCCCTCGACCCGTCGTCGCCCCCACTTGAACGGATTGGAGCGTGCTGGAAACCTTGCAAGATCCGTGATTCGGTCGTACGGTGGAGCCATGGCCTTCCCCCAGGTCGATGGTGCGCAGCCCCGGCGCACCGGGACGGATGCGTCCTCCTCCCCCACGGGCTCGCAGCCGCGCATGGACGCGGACGCTCGAGCACGGGCGAAGCAGCTCGCGGCGCAGTTCAGCGCGCAGATGGAGCTCTCGATGATGCAGTCGCTCTCGCAGATGGGCGCGGGCGAGGGTGGCGACGACGGTTCCGGCATGGACGATGGCTCCGGTGGTGCCGGTGGTGGTGACCTGGGGCTGGGCGCGGGCTTCGACCAGATGCAGCTGATGGCGACGCTGTTCACGGGCCTGCAGAAGCGCGGGCTGAGCGCGGCGCAGCTGCAGGCGCAGATGTCGGCGTTCGGCGGGATGGGATCGATGGTCGGCGCCGGAGCGGGCAGCGAGGCGCAGCTGGCGCAGTCGCTGCTGGCGATGGTCGGCGGCGTGGACGGTGCGGGCGGCGCGGCAGGCGCGGGTGGTGCGGTTGCGCCTGCGAGCGCATCGAAGGATGCTGCGGCGAATGCCAGGATCGTGGCGCAGGTCGCCCGCGAGCACGGCGTGGATCCGGTGGCGGCCGTGGCGATGATGCTCGTGGAGAGCGGCGGCAATGCCGGCGCGGTCGGCGACGGCGGCACGAGCTTCGGGCTGTTCCAGCTGCACGAGGGCGGGATGCTCACGGCCGCGGGCCTGCAGCCGCAGCAGGCGTTCGATGCCCGGACGAATGCGTCCGTCGCGCTGAAGTCGTATGCGCACGAGTGGTCGAAGGGTCACGAGCGACGCACTGCCGGGCAGATCGCAGCGGCGTCGCAGCGACCGGCCGACCCGGTCGGGTACGCCGCCAAGGTCGACGCGACCATGGACCGCGCTCGCGCCCTGCTCTCGTGACGTGTGTGACGTGCGTGACGCGCGTCACACACCTCGTCAGGCGGCGGTGCGGTCGCGGGTACGCTCGCCGGCAGCTCGCTGGCGCTCCTCGATCCGGTAGACGTAGGCGAGCACCTCGGCCACGGCGGCGTAGAGCTCGGCCGGGATCAGGTGCCCGACCTCGACGTTGGCATAGAGCTCGCGTGCGAGCGGTCGGTTCTCGACGCGCATCACGCCGGCTTCGTCGGCGATCTCGCGGATGCGCAGCGCGAGCAGGTCGACGCCCTTGGCGACCACCTGTGGCGCGCCGCGCTCGGAGTCGTACTTGAGGGCGATCGAGTAGTGGGTCGGGTTGGTGATCACCACGTCGGCGGTGGGCACGTCGGAGAGCATCCGGCGCCGGGCCATGTCGCGCTGCCGGCGCCGCTGTGCCGCCTTGAGCTCGGGCGAGAGCTCCTGCTGCTTCATCTCCTGCTTGACCTCGTGCTTGGTCATCTTGAGGTTCTTCTCGTAGCGGTGACGCTGGTACAGGTAGTCGATGAGCGCGATCGCGACGTAGATGCCGGCCACGCGGAACCCGATTCCCATCGTGAGGTCGACGATCAGCGCGCCCGCGGCGATCGGCTCCACGTCGCCCAGGGCCATCAGCTCGTCGCGACGGTTCCACAGCACGAGACCTGCGGGCACGGCGACCGCCACGAGCTTGAGCAGGTTCTTGGCGAGCTCGAACAGCGCGGCCGGGCCGAAGCGCTGCTTGAACCCGCTGATCGGATTCAGCTTGGAGAAGCGCGGCTTGAGCACGCTCGGGGTGACCTTCGGCTTGACCTGCACCACGCTCGCCAGCACGCCCACGACGAGCATGCCGAACATGATCGGCGCGGTCACCACGAGCATCACGCGGATCACGCCCATGAACAGCTCCATCACGTCCTCGATCTGGAACGAGGCGGTGCCGGCCTCGCCGAGCGTCTCGAAGCGGTGCCTCACGTCCACGACGAGCGCGCTCCACATCCGCGGGCCCCAGATCGTGAGGATGAGGAATCCGAAGAGCATCGCGAACGCGGAGTTGATCTCCATGCTGCGAAGGACGTTGCCTTCCTTGCGCGCGTCTTCACGACGTTTCGGTGTCGCTCGCTCGGTCTTGTCGGAGCCGGAGTCAGCCATTCGCGGCGGTCACCTCCCCCGGCTGCTCGACCTTGGCAGCGACCACGCCCACCCCGGCGACCACGTCGTTGACGCGGCGCTCGAGGAAGCCCGTGAACGTCGGCAGGGTGATGATCACCGCGACCAGCCCGACGCTGATCTTGAGCGGGATGCCGACGAAGAAGACGTTCATCTGCGGAACGACGCGCGCCACGATGCCGAGCACCACGTCGACGAGCAGCAGCGTGACGAGCACCGGCGCCGCGATCTGGAACGCCATCATGAACAGGCCGGAGAACGCTGCGAACAGGTTGCTGCTCATCTGCTCCACGTCGGGCACGCCCCCGACCGGCACGATGTCGAACGATCGCGTGAAGCCCACGAGCATCCAGTGGTGCCCGTTGACGGACAGGAACGCAAGGGTCGCGACGAGCGAGTAGAACGAGCCGAGCACGCTTGCCTGCACGTTGTTGACCGGATCGATGATGTTCGCCATCGAGAAGCCGATCGACGTGTCGATCAGCGACGCGCCGACCTGGACCGCGGTGAACACGATCGCGACCGAGAACCCGATCGCGAGACCGACGACCGATTCGAGCAGCATCGAGATCAGCAGTCCGAGCACGTCGGTGGGGACGTCCGGCTGCTGGCCCATCACGATCGGGGTCATGGTGGCGGCGAGCACCAGCAGCGCCATCACCTTGATCCGCACCGGGATCATCTTCGAGCTGAACACCGGCGCGATCAGGAACATCCCGCTCAGCCGCGCGACGATCAGCATGAAGCCGACCACCTGCGTCAGTGCGATGTCGAGCGGGATCTGCATCTCGCCGCCGCCGTCAGCCCTTCGCGACGATCGACGGGATGTCGCGCAGCATGCCCTCGGTGTACGTGACCATCACGTTGAGCATCCAGGGACCGGCGACCGCGAGCACCGCGACGATCGCGATGATCTTCGGGATGAACACGAGCGTCTGCTCCTGGATCTGCGTGACGGCCTGGAAGATCGAGACGACCAGGCCCACGATCAGTCCCACGATCAGGATCGGGCCACCGACCTGGAGCGTGATCCAGATCGCCTTGCCCGCCACCGCCGTGACGTCGCCGTCGGTCATCGTTGCGTGGATTGCCTGCATGGCTAGCCTCCCCCTCCGAAGCTGACGACGAGGCTCTGGATGGTGAGCCCCCAGCCGTCGACGAGCACGAACAACAGGATCTTGAACGGAAGCGAGATCATCACCGGTGGCAGCATGATCATGCCCATGCTCATGAGCGTGGACGCGACAACCATGTCGATGATCAGGAACGGAACGAAGATCAGGAACCCGATCTGGAACGCGGTCTTGAGCTCGCTGATCAGGAACGCCGGGATCAGCACGTAGGTCGGCACGTCGGCGCGGGTCTCGGGGCGCTTCTCGTCGGCGAGCCGAACGAAGAGCGCGAGGTCCTCGTCGTCCACCTGCTTGAACATGAACTCGCGCAGCGGCACCTGTGCGCGGTCGATCGCGACCTGCTGGGTGATCTGCTTGTCCTGGTACGGCTGGATCGCGGTCTTGTTGACGGCGCTGAAGGTGGGGAACATCACGAACAGCGTGAGGAACAGCGACAGGCCGATCAGCACCTGGTTGGGCGGCATCGTGGGCGTGCCGATCGCGTTGCGCACGAAGCCCATCACGATCAGGATCCGGGTGAAGCCGGTCATCATGATGAGGATCGAGGGCGCGAGCGCCAGCACGGTCATCACGACGAGGATCTGGATCGCGGTGGATGCCTCGCCGCCGTCGCCGGTGTCGATGTTGATGTCGATGCCGCTGCCGCCGGTGCCGCCGGCGCCCTGTCCGGCGCCCTGCCCGGCAGCCGCGCCGGCCCCTGATCCGGGAGCGGCAGCCTGCTGCTGGGTCGTGGTGGTCGCGGCGCCGGCCTGTGCGGCGCTCGCCGCGGGTGCCACGGCGCACAGCAGCACGATGCATGCCACCAGCGCGGCGAGCGCGAGGCGGGCGATCAGTGCGGGATGTCGTCGGGTGCGGGCCATGGAAGGAGGTCTCGTGCGATCGGTGTCGCCGTCCATGGCCCGTGCGGGTGAGGTGCGCGCCTTCCGCCTGCGTCCTGCGGGCGGAGTGTCGGCGCGCTGCACGTGCAGTCGCGTGGTGTCGCGTGTGCGGTGGTGCTCGGGCTACCTCGCCGTGCTCATTCGAAGGTTGTCGAGGAAACGCTTGAGGAAGGGCTGGTCGTTGCTGCCGGCGCCGCCCATGCCCTGCGGCACGCCGGGCTGGCTGCCCATCATCGCGCCGGCGAGCATCGACTGGAACTCGCCCTTGCCGGCGTCGCCGCTCGCGGCGGCGAGCGCGTTCGCATCGAGCTCGCCGATCCTGGTGATCGACTGCTCGGTCGCACCGACGAGCACGAGCTCCTTGCCGACGCGCACCAGGTGCAGCGCCCGGCCCTGTGCGAGCGGCGTGGTCGCGACCACGTCGATCACGCCGGCCGTGCCGGCGACGCCCTGCAGGCGGGTCTGCCCCCAGCGCTTGAGCAGCCAGTGCACGGCGTAGATCACGCCGAGCACGACCACGAGACCGAACAGGAACCGTCCGATCGAGCCGCTGCTCGAGCTGCCGGAGCCCTTCGCCGAGTCGCCGGAGCCGGAATCGGCGAACGCCTTGGAGTCGAGCTTCTCCGCCTCGAAGTCGGATTCCGCCTTCCGGCGGTCGGCGGCGCTCTGGTCGTCCTTCGTGGCGGGCGACGACGAGTCGGCCTGCTTCGTCGCCGGCTGCTGCGTCGCAGCGTCGACCGCGAGTGCGTTCGACGCGCCGAAGACCAGCAGCATGGCTGCGACGAGCGCAAGCAGCACGATTGGATGTGGGCGTACCTTCACGCTGTGCGATTCGGACGCGCCGTGATGCTGCTTGAACCGATCGGAGCAGGTGGGATCAATTGCAAAGGACGCCGCGTCGGCGGCGTCCGGTGCACTGATTCGATGAGCGGACGGTGGCTGTCAGCCGAGGCCGCGCAGGCGGTCCTCGGGCGAGACGATCTCGGTGACGCGGATGCCGAACTCCTCGTCGATCACCACGACCTCGCCGCGAGCGATCACGCGGTCGTTGACCTTGATGTCGAGGGGATCGCCGGCGAGCTTGCCGAGCTCGATGATCGAGCCGATCGAGAAGTCGACGAGCTCGCGGATCGTGCGCTGCGTGTTGCCGAGCTCGACGGTCAGCGGCAGCGGCACGTTCATCAGCAGGTCGAGGTCGGCCTGGCTGCGAGCCTGCTCCGCCGCGGTGGCCGCGGCAGCGCTTGCGAGCTGCACCACGTTGTCGGCGGCGGGTGTCGCTGCTGCGGGTGCAGCGGTGACGGGTGCCGGACCAGCAGGCTCGGGCTGCACCTCCGCTGCCGGCTCGGCCGCGGGCTGCGCCGCTGCTGCGGGCTGCTCATCGAGCGGCACGGCGGCCATGGCGGTTGCCGGGGTCGCTCCGTAGATCTCGAGCCAGGTCACGAGGTCCGCATCGGCGTCGGCGACGATCGCGAGGGGACCGAAGCCGTCGATCGCCAGCGCGCCGACGCTGCGGGTTCCGACTCCGTCGTGTGCAGGAAGCTCCGCCTCCATGCCGAGGTCGATCTCGCCGGCGGTGATCTGCTGGGCTGCGCCGTCGCCAAGTACGTCGACGGTTCGCGACAGCATGTCGCTGAATGCGACGGTCAGCGCATCGAGGTGCATTTCGGTGAGCACCGCGCCGCGGTCGCCGGTACCGCCGATCAGCAGGTCGGACAGGCCGGTGGCGTCGTCGTTGGTGATGAACCAGGTCAGTCGTCCGCCGGAGACGAACGGCAGGTCGAAGCGCAGGATCGCGCTCGAATCAGGCGGGTCGCACGGCACGACCTGGACGTCTCGTCCGAGCTTGTTGCGCGCGACATCGGCCGCGCCTTCAAGGGCGGCGGCGAGCAGCAGTGCGGGCTTCGTGTCGTCGCTCATCTCGTGTCCGGTCTCGTGGTTCGTCCTGGGTCTCGGTGCGGGCTCAGCCGACCTTGACGATGTACTTGGTGAAGTAGACGTCCTGCACGTGGTAGGGCGGGCCGACGTGGTCCGAGTCGGGCTTCGCGCCCGCCTTGTACTCGTCGGAGTCCATCTCGGCGATCTGGTCGAACTCGGTCAGCAGCGCGCGCTTGAGCTCGAGCTTGCCCTCGGGCTCGAGCAGGCGCTTCGCGGTGAAGGTCGAGGTGATCGACACGATCGCGTCGTCGAACTTCGGGTAGGTGGAGACCTTCATCGGGCCGGGCGCCTCGCCGGCTCCGCCGTGGCCGCCCGCGTTCGCGCCGGTGAATGCCGCCCACTCCGCGTCGGGCATCGGCTTGAGCTGGAGCGCGACCTTGAGCACGGCGTAGCTGCGTGCGCCGGGATCGGCGAGGTTCACGGTGTAGTCCTGTGCAAGCGGCACGGGCTCGAGCACGTGCTTCTTGACGGGTCCGCTGTCCTTGCTGCCGACCATGCCGCTGAAGTACAGCCCGGCACCCGCCGCAGCCACGACGGCGAGGATGATCAGTGGAAGCTTGAGCTTGCTCATCGGCGGTACGTCTCCTGGGTCTGGCGAAGGATTCGGCAGGCGGCGCGTCGTGCTTGAGGCGCCGGATCATGCTGGATCAAGTGCAAGTCGCGCATCAGCCGCCCCGCCCCGTCTGGATGATCTGCTCGGTGAGCGGATCTGCTTCGGCGAACTCGTTGCCGAGCTGTGCGTCGACCTGCTCGGCGGCGGTCGGCGCGGTGCTGCGGGACGTGACCGCGTTCGGCGAGGTCGCGGCGACCTGGGCCGGCGTGAGGTTCTGGACCGGGTCGTCGGCGCCCGGCTCGAGGATGATGATCTCGATGCGGCGGTTCTTGGCGACGGATGCAGTCGGGGTGGGCGGCTTCACGGCCGGGTCGGTGGCACCCTTGCCCATGACCTCCATGCGCGTGTCGGCGAAGCCGAGGTCGCGGAAGTACTTGGCGACGGCCTGAGCTCGGTTGGTGCTGAGGCCCCAGTTGCCCCACTCGCCGGGATACGGCACGCCGTCGGTGTGGCCGATGATCCGGATCGGGTGGTCGAATGCCGCCATGTGGCGCTCGATGCGCTTGAGCTTGTCGAGGATCCCGGGCTGCTTGAGCGCCCAGCTGCCGGGCTCGAAGAGCGCATCGCCCGCCAGTTCGACCTCGATGCCGACCTCGTTGCGGGTGACCTTCACGTCGTTGCCCAGGCCGCTCTGGTTGACGAGCTGCTGGAGCTGCTGGGTCTCCTGGTTGAACTGCTGGTTGGTGTTGCGGGTCGCCTCGTCGAAGGTGACGGTGCTGTCGACCTGTGCCTGGCTGGGCGAGGTCGGATCGAGCACGCCGTTGGAGCCGTCGAACACGTCGCCGGAGCCGTCGAGCACGGCGCCGTTGAAGGTCTGCGCGAGCGAGCGCTTGACGTTGTCGAACTTCCTCGCGTCGATCGTGCTCATCGCGAAGAGCACGATGAACAGGCCGAGCAGCAGCGTGATCATGTCGGAGTACGGCAGGAGCCAGCGCTCCTCCCCGCCGCCACCGTCGTGACCGCCGCCGCCTCCGCCCCTGCCTCGTCGTCCAGACATCGTCTCCTCCGGCCTACGCGGCGAGGTCCATGTCGAAGTCGCCGTTCTCGGCGGCCTTGGCTGCTCGGTACCGTGCGCGGTCCTTGGTGGTGAGGAACGCGACCAGCTTCTCCTCCACGATGCGCGGGTTGTCGCCCGACTGGATCGCGAGGATTCCCTCGATCAGCATCTCCTTGCCGGCGACCTCGTCGCTGGCGCTCGACTTGAGCTTGTTGCCGATCGGCAGGAAGATCAGGTTGGCGGATCCCACGCCGTAGAGCGTTGCGATGAACGCCACGGCGATCGATGCCGCAAGGCTCGACGGATCGGAGATGTTGCTGAGCACGAGCACGAGACCGATCACGGTGCCGCAGATGCCGAGCGTCGGCGCGAAGCCGCCCATCGTCTCCCACACACCGGCTTCGGCGTGGCGCTCCTCGTGCAGCGAGTCGACCTCCGTGCGCAGGATCTCCTTGACCAGCTCCGGGTCGGTGCCGTCCACGACGAGCTGGACGCCGCGGCGCATGAACTCGTCCTCGGTCTGGCGCAGGTCGTCCTCGAGCACGAGCAGGCCCTCGCGGCGCGCCTTTTCCGCGAAGCCAACGAGCGTGTCGATCGCCCTGGGTCGGTCCATGCCGGAGTAGTTGATGGAGCGCATGAACGTGGCGGGAATGTTCTTGAAGGCGTCGAGGCCGACCGACATGATCGTCACGCCGAAGGTGCCGCCGAACACGATCAGGGCGGCGCTCTTGCCGACGTACTTGCCGGGCGAAGAGCCCTCGAGCAGCAGGCCGACGATGATGCCGGTGAACGCCATCACCACGCCGATGATCACGCTGAAGTCGATGCCGCCGCCGCTGCCGGCGTCGGGCTCGTCGACTGGCTGGAAGTCATTGTCGTCGGCCATCAGGCAGCCTGCTCCTGGTCGTTCTGGTCGATGGCCGCGAGCGAGCGTGCGCCGGCAGCGTGGTCACCGGGCGCGCCTGCGGCCGAGGCCACCCGCGCGCGAAACTCGATGATCCGTCCCACGACGTCGTCCACGGAGTCGGCAACCACGTAGTGGTGCCGGTTCACCATCGTGATGGTGGTGTCGGGGCGCGCCTCGACGATCTCGATCAGGTCGGGATTCACGAGGAACGTGCCATTGCCGTGGAGTCGGTGCAGTTCGATCACGTCTGCCGCATCGGCGTGATGGCCACATCGCTTGAGGCCGCATCGCACGTTGGATCCCCTGCAAAGGGTCCGGCGCATCCGCCTCCCCGAGCCCCTCCCCTCCCGCACCCATCGGACTGGTTCGGACAACTGTCGCCCAGCGACAGTCAATCGAACCAGTCCCGACCGGCGACGCTGCGCCACAGGTCTGGGCACGGAGGCGCTGGTCGCGTGGTGGCGAGGGGCGACGACGACCTGCGGACGCGACGAGGCCCGCGCTCCGGTGGTGTCGGAGTACGGGCCTCGTGCGACGTTGCGTTCGCGGCGTCGGCGTCGTCGTCCGTGACGACCGCCGGGTATGTGATTTGACGGCACGGGTCGCTCCGTGCGGCGGGTGGTGCATCCCGCCTCGCGTGAGTGTCCCGGCCCGGCGCGACCGATCCTGGTCGTGCCGACGCAGCGAATCCATGAAGAGTCGGAACGGGCAGCGCGTCGCGGCAGGCCGTGCCGCGCACCGGTTCCGTCGCCCCGGCCGTACAGCATCAGCTGCCCGACGCGAGGTTCGATGGATCACTAGCGCTTGAGGTTCACGAGCTCCTGGAGGATCTCGTCGCTCGTGGTGATCACGCGCGAGTTGGCCTGGAAGCCGCGCTGCGCCTTGATCATCTCGGTGAACTCGGTGGCGAGGTCGACGTTCGACATCTCGAGGTAGCCGACCGACAGCTGACCCATGCCGTTCGTGTTCGACACGTCGGTCACCGGCACGCCGGAGTTGAGGCTCTCCTGCCAGCGATTGTTGCCGACCTGCTCGAGGCCGCTCGAGTTCGAGAAGCGCGAGAACGACAACATGCCGATCGTGATGCGCTGCCCGAGCGTGCCGAAGGTGTTCGCCGGGTCGCGGTCGATCACGGAGACGCTGCCGTCGGGACCGATGATCGGATCGCTCATCAGCGTGGGATCCACGACGATGCTCGAGAGCGGGTCGGCCGTGGTGAACGTGAGGCCGTTGCTCGGGTCGGCGTCGCTGTCGACCCAGCCCATGACGTGGTAGCCGTCGCTGGTGACGAGCGTGCCGTTCTGGTCGAACTTGAAGTTGCCCGCACGGGTGTAGAACATCTCCGGCGCTCCGGCCGCGACGCCTGCCAGGTCGTTCGTGACCATGAAGAACCCGTCGCCCTGGATGGCGAGGTCGGTTCCGACGCCGGTCGTCTGCAGCGCGCCCTGGGTGAACTGCTGCGTGATCGAGTCGATGGTCATGCCCAGCCCGACCTGCTGGAAGTTGGTACCACCGAGCGTGGGGCTCGGGGCGCCGGCGCCCTGCATGGTCTGGGTGAGCAGCGTCTTGAACGCGGTGTTCGACGCCTTGAAGCCATACGTGTTGACGTTGGCGATGTTGTTG
>JAGQUL010000219.1:0-1588 GCA_020438525.1 Thermoleophilia bacterium
GTGCGGATCGTGATCGCCATGTCCATCGTGCGGCCGTGCCCGACGTACCCCACCACCCCGCCGTACGCGCCACGTCGATCCGGCTCGAGCCGCGCGATCAGCTGCATCGCGCGCACCTTCGGCGCGCCCGTGAGCGTTCCCGCCGGGAATGCCGCCGCGAGCGCGTCGACCGGGTGCAGCCCCGCGCGCAGCTCGCCCTCGACCCGGCTCACGAGGTGCATCACGTGGCTGTAGCGCTCCACCTCGCACAGCCGCGCCACCTCGACGCTGCCGGGGCGCGATACGCGCCCGACGTCGTTGCGCCCCAGGTCGACGAGCATCATGTGCTCGGCACGTTCCTTGGGGTCGGCAAGCAGCTCCTGCTCGAGCCGCACGTCGAGCTCGCGGGTCGCGCCGCGCGGTCGGGTGCCGGCGATCGGGTGCGTCACCACGCGCTCGTCGCCCATCACGCCCACGAGCTGCTCGGGGCTCGCGCCCACGATCGTCACGTCCCCGAGCCGCAGCAGCGCGTGATACGGCGCAGGGCTCACCGATCGCATCGCTCGGTATGCGAGCAGCGGGTCGGCGGTGAGCGTGCGATCGAACCGCTGCGAGACGACGACCTGCACGCACTCGCCGGCGAGGATCTCCTGCTTCGCGGCGCGCACCATCGCTTCGTAGCGGCCCGGGTCGAGGTTGGAGCCGACGCCGTCGAACGCATCGATCGGCGCATCCGCCACCAGCGCGCACGTCGCCGCTCGGGGCGCCTCGCCACCGATCGACTCGGCGAGCTCGTCGAGGCGTGCAACTGCAGCGTCGTGGGCCGCGTCGAGCGCCGCGCGGTCGTCGTCGCCACTCGCCGTGATCGTGCAGATCGCCAGCACCCGCCCGGCGCGATGATCGAACGCCACCAGCTCGTCCACGACCAGGAACGCCGCATCGGGCGTCTCGATCGCCGGTGCTCCCGCGGCGCGCGGCACGCGCGGCTCGAACACCGCGACATGCTCGTGACCGAGCATTCCCACGCACCCGCCGACGAAGCGCGGCAGCTCGATGCCGATCTCGGCCACCTCGTCGCACGTGGCGGCGCGCACCGCGTCGAGCACGTCGGGCGCGTCGGCGTGGATCATCCGCGCGGCGCGCGGGATCACCACGCTGAAGTCGGCGTCGCCGCTCGCGGCCTCGCTCGTCTCGAGCAGCGCGGCGTGCGTCTCACCCTCGGCGAGCAGCGCGAACGCGGCGAGCGGATCGATGCCCGCCGCGTCGAGCTCGCGCACGACCGGGATCGCGATGCGGTCGCCGGTACGTGCTGCGACGAGCTCGTGGATCTGCTCGCGCGAGGGATAGTGATACGGGGCGTCGTCGGCGGGCGGGGTCATGCGGCGACCTCGCGCAGCGAGCGGTCGAGCGTGCGGCCGGAAGCGCGGGCGATCAGCTCGACCTGGTCGAGCATCGTCGCGGCTGCGGCGAGGTCGAGCGACTGGTCGCCGTCGACGAGCGCGGCCGTCGGGTCATGGTGCACCTCCACGATCAGGCCGTGCGCGCCGGCGGCCACCGCGCCCATCGAGATCGCAGGCACGAGGTCGGCGCGTCCGGCGGCGTGCGACGG
>JAGQUL010000219.1:1666-3746 GCA_020438525.1 Thermoleophilia bacterium
CGGATCCCGCGCTCGCACAGGATCACGTTCGGGTTGCCGGCGGCGAGGATGTACTCGGCGGCGCAGAGCAGCTCCTCCACCGTCGCGGCCATGCCGCGCTTGAGCAGGATCGGCTTGTCGGTGCGCTCGCCGAGCGCGTGCAGCAGGCGGAAGTTCGCCATGTTGCGCGTGCCGACCTGGAGCACGTCGGCATGCTCGGCGACGAGCTCCACGTCGGCGGTGTCGAGGATCTCGGTCACCACGCTCATTCCGGTCAGCTCGCGCGCCTCGGCGAGCAGCTCGAGCCCCTCCTGCCCCAGGCCCTGGAACGAGTGCGGGCTGGTGCGCGGCTTGAACGCGCCGCCGCGCAGCATCGGCACGCCCATCGCCGCCAGCCCGCGGGCCGTGGCGAGCAGCGCGTCACGCCCCTCGACCGCGCACGGTCCGGCGATCGTCGCGACGTGGTCGCCGCCGATCGGGGTGCGTGCGTCGCCCACGTGGACGATCGTGTCGGGGCGACCGGCGCGCACCGCGTTGCGGTACGGGTGACGCTCGAGCAGCTCGGCGTCGAACATCTGGTCGTGGGAGTTGCGGGTCATCGTCGGTGCCTTTCCTTGGTGGGAAACGGGCTACCGACGGGAAGCGAGTACCGGTGCGGCAGCCATGGAAGAAACGAAGCGGATGCGTCCGGCCGGTGGCCTGTCGCATCCGCTGGTTCCTGCTGCCGTGAGGCGGTGGATCACCAGGTACGCGAGGCACCGGCCGGGGACCAATAGGTCCACTGCCAGCGCCACGCATAACCGCCAACGACCGAGCGGTCGCTGTTGTTCGAGCTGATGTCGAGGCGGTTGCTCATGGTGATTCCGTGCGTTGTGCCCGCTCGTCGAGCGTGACACACCGATACCTCGATCACTGTAGCGGCACTGTTTCAGCCGCGCAAGTCCCCACCGGTCAGGCGGCGGCGACCTGCTCGCCCGTGTCGGGGGTCGGCTCGGGCTGCTGCGGCGCCGGCGCCGTGTCCTGCACCTGGCCTGCGCCGGCGGCGGCCTCCGCCACCGCGCCCTTCAGGTACGTGAGCGCTGCGGGCACGTCGATGCGCCCGAATCCGCTGGCGTTGTCGGGGCCGGGCTTGTCGATGTCGACCGCGGTCCTGGTCAGCGCGTCGACGATCTGCTGGTGCGTGGCCTGCGGCGCGGCCTGCAGCAGCAGCGCCACTGCGCCCGCCACGTGCGGGCTCGCCATCGACGTGCCGCTGAAGCTCTGGTAGCGCCCGCCCGGCACGCTCGACACCACGCCCTGTCCGGGTGCTGCCACGTTCGGGGTCATCTCGTCGGGCGACGTGAACTTCGACGGACCACGCGAGCTGAAGCTCGCGACCCGGTCGCTGCTCGTCGTCGCCGCCACGCTCAGGTAGCCGGGGTACGAGCCGGGCGGCGACACCGTACCTTCGCGCGGACCGTCGTTGCCGGCCGCGGTGACCACCTCGATGCCCGCCGCCTTGAGCGCCTCGAACGTGTCCATGAACGTCGTGTCGCTCTGGTCGGCGTTGCCCCACGAGTTGTTGATCACGTCCGCACCCTTGGTCGGGTCGGGTGCCGTGCCGTCGGTCTTCGTGGGCGCGAGCATGAACTGCAGCGCCTTGAGCGTCGCCGCGGTCGTGTTGTAGCCGCGCCCGTTGATCGCCTTGGCCGCGATCAGCTTCGCGCCCGGCGCCACGCCCGTCGCGCGCGTCTCGGTGCCGCCGGCGGAGGTGCCGGCGACGTGCGTGCCGTGCTCACCGTCGTCGTACGGCGTTGCGCGCTGCTCGAACGGGTCGTACCAGTTGTAGTCGTTGGTCTGCGACCCGTCGGCGTTCGTGCCGCGGTAGTGCGCCTTGATCGCGGGGTGCTGCGAATCGAGGCCGGTGTCGACGATGCCCACGGTCACGCCGGTGCCGTCGATGCCCTCGGCCCAGGCCGTGGGCGCTCCGATCTTCTCGACGCCCCACTCGGGCTTGGGCCCGTCGGGCTCCAGGGTGGACGACGACCCGTCGGTGCCGTCGACGGGCCCCGCCACTGCGTCCTCGCCGCCCGTGTCGGTCGTCGCGACAGGGTCGGTTCCG